>CADBMS010000229.1 GCA_902795935.1 uncultured Methanobrevibacter sp. | reverse complement strand
CTTATGTTAAAAGAGGATCTAAAAAATTAAACATTAATGATAATTTAGAAACTAATGTTGAGCTTATTAAGATTTATCCTGGAATTGATGCAGATTTAATCGATTATTATTTAGATAAATCTAAAAAAGGAATTGTTTTAGAAGGAACTGGTTTAGGTCATTGTCCGGATAATCTAATTCCATCATTAGAACGTGCTAAAGAAGAAAATGTTCCAGTAGTTATGACTTCACAATGTTTATATGGCCGTATAAATATGAATGTTTACAGTACTGGTCGAAGATTACAAAAAGCAGGAGTTATTCCTGGAGGAGATATGCTTCCTGAAAGTGCTTTTGTAAAATTAATGTTTGTTTTAGGTCAAACTGATAAAATAGATGATGTTAAAAAGTTAATGTGTACTAATTTAGCTGGAGAATTTAACAATAAATCTTTAATGAATACATTTTTAATATAATTTGGTGATTTAAAATGGATTGGAAAAAAATAGGATTAAAAATGGGTTTAGAAATACATCAACAATTGGATACTAAACATAAGCTTTTTTGTCCTTGTAGTTGTAATTTAATCGACGAAAATCATGATTATGAACTTATAAGGAATTTACGCCCTACACAAAGTGAATTAGGAGATATTGATAGGGCTGCTTTTGAAGAAGCTAGGCGTAAATTGCAATTCACATATCAAGGTTATAATAAAGATACCTGTTTAGTTGAAACTGATGAAGAACCTCCTTATCCTTTAAATGAAGAAGCTTTAGAAATTGCATCCATTATTTCATCTTTACTTAATATGAGAATTGTTGATGAATTTCATACTATGCGTAAACAAGTTATTGATGGCAGTAATACAGGAGGATTCCAAAGAACAGGACTTGTTGCTACTAATGGATTTATTGAAACAGAAACAGGTACTGTTAAAATAGAAAATCTTTGTTTAGAAGAAGATGCTTCTAGAAGAATTGAAACACGTAAAGATGGTACTACCTTCCGTTTAGATCGTTTAGGCATACCTCTAGTTGAAATTACTACTGATCCTTCTATGCATGATCCAGAGCAAATAAAAGAAGTTGCATATCAAATTGGGCAAATTTTACGTAGTACTGATGTTAAAAGAGGTTTAGGTACTATAAGACAAGATGTTAATATTTCTATTGCTGAAGGTGCACGTGTTGAAATTAAAGGTGTTCAAGATTTAGATTTAATGCCTAAAATTGTTAAACATGAAGTTGATAGACAATTAAAACTTATAGAGATTAAAAAAGAACTTATTAACCGTAAAGCTGAAGTTCCTGAAAAAATTTATGATGTCGATTCAGTATTTATTAATACTTCATCAAAAATATTAAAAAATGCAAAATCTATTAAAGCTATCAAATTAACTGGTTTTAATGGACAAATTGGTATTGAATTACAACCCGGACGACGTTTAGGTAGTGAATTTTCAAGTTATGCTAAAAAATCAGGAGTTTCAGGCATATTTCATACAGATGAATTACCAGCTTATGGCATTACTAAAGAAGAAGTTACAGATTTGAAAGAATTTGTTGATGCTGGTAGTGAAGACTCTATTATTATTGTTGCACATGATATTGATGTTGCAATTTTTGCATTAGAAGAAGTTCAAAAGCGTGCAAAGATGGCTATTGAAGGTGTTCCTGAAGAAACTCGTAAAGCATTACCTGATGGTAATTCAGAATATATGAGACCTCTTCCTACTGCAAGTAGAATGTATAAAGAAACTGATATTCCAGTATTTACTATTGAACGTGAATATGTTGAAAATATTAAAAATAATTTACCAGAACTGCCTAATGAAAAAAAACTTAGAATCATTAAAGAATATAATTTAAGTGAAGATTTAGCTAATCAACTTGTTAAAAGAAATTATGTTGATGATTTTGAGAATATTGTACAAACTATGAATATTGATACTACCATTGTTGCATCATTATTAGCATATTCATTAAAAGAATTAAAACGTGATGGGCATGATATATCTTATTTAAGTTTAGATGTTATTAAAGAAATTTTACAACTTTTAGTTGATAATAAAGTTTCTAAAGATGCATTAATTGATATCTGTATTTATGTTACAGATAACAAGTGTAGTGCTACTGATGCTGCAAATAAACTTAATCTTATAATGATTTCCAAAAGTGAACTTGAAAAAATAATAAAAAACATTGTTTCTAAAAATGAAGAGATTATTAAAGAAAGAGGAATGGGTGCTATGGGCAATCTTATGGGACTAGCTATGAAACAATTGAAAGGTAAAGCTGAAGGAAAACTTGTGAATAGTATAATTCGTGAAAATATAGAAAAATATCAATAAAAGGTTGTATATCCCAATGGAAGAATATGATGTAATAATAATTGGTTCGGGCCCTGGTGGTTTAACTGCAGGCATATATGCAGGTAGACAAGGAAATAAAACTTTAATATTAGATAAAAGAATTACTGGAGGTTTAGGGTTAGAAGTTCCATCAATGGAAAACTATCCTGGTTTTGAATTAATTAGCGGTATGGAATTAATTTCTAAAACTAAAAAACAAACATTGAAAAATGCCAAAATACATGAAATGGAAAATGTTATTAAGATTTTAAAAAAAGATAAAACATTTATTGTTAAAACTAATAAATCCCAATATGTTTCTAAGTCAATTATTATTGCTACTGGTACACAACATCGTAAATTAGGTATTAATGGTGAAGATGAATTTTTAGGTCGAGGTGTATGTTACTGTGCAACTTGTGATGGACCATTATTTATTAATAAAGATGTTTTAATTGTTGGTGGAGGAAATAGTGCTATTCAAGAAGCTATTTTTCTTAAAAATATTGGATGTAATGTTACTGTTATTCATAGACGTGATAGGTTACGCGCTGAAAAGTATTTAATTGATAAATTATTTGAATTAGAAATTCCTATAATTTTTAACAGCATTATTGAAGAAATTAAAGGCTCAAAAATGATTGAATCTGTAGTTATTAAAAATACTAAAACTGGTATTGCTGAAAAAAGAAACCTTAATGGTTTATTTATTGCTATTGGAGATATTCCGAATAATATAATTGCAAAAGATTTAGGGATTAAATTAAATAATTCAGGATTTATTGTAACAGATAAATTTCAAAGAACTAATATTGATTTTGTTTATGCAGTAGGGGATATCACTGATACATATAAACAATGGATTATTGCTTGTGGTGAAGGTGCTACTGCAGCCATGACTCTCTACAAAGATTTACAAAATAAAAATTGAATTTGTATTTTTTAGTAGTTTTACTCATTAATGAGATATTTCTAATTTTTTTCTCTTTTGGATTTTAAATACAGTTATTTCCAACAAAAACATATTAATTTATAATATTTTTTTACATAAAAAAGAATCTTAATGTTTTAGGAATGAACTTTATACATAAAATATAATAATATTTAATAACAAAATAATATTTGGTAAATAATTTAAAAAAAGTTTTGAATATGTTAGAATCAATATATCAATCTATTACTATTTTTTTTTTAAATTACGGTGCTTTTGGTATTTTATTAAGTAGCTTCATTGAAGAAGTGATAGCTCCAATACCATCTACAATTGTAATTTTAAGTGCAAGTTTTATCTTACTTTATGGTCAGAAAATAACCATTATTTCCTTATTAAAATTAATTTTAATTATTGGAATTCCTGCAGCATTAGGCATGACTTTAGGTTCATCAATCATTTATTTAGCAGTTTATAAGTTAGGAAAACCTTTTATTGACAAATATGGTTGGTTTTTAACTTTAAAATGGGAAGATGTAATTGAATTTAATGAAAAATTAGGAACAAAAAATGCGGATGATTTAGTTTTATTTTTATCTAGATCAACACCAATATTACCTAGTGTAGTTGTAAATTCATTTTATGGAATTATTAGATATGATTTTAAAAAATTTGTTTTATTAACATTTACAGGTAGTTTAATAAAAGCAATTTGTATGGGATTTATCGGATGGCAATTTGGCATTATTTATAATGAATTAAATGAAAAAATTTCCCATTTCGAAAAAATAGGTTTAATTATTTTAATTTTAAGTTTAATAATTTATATTATGTATAAACGAAAAAAGTAATTCAAAATTTATTAATTTTGATAAGATTTAAAAAATTTTTCAAATGTATCTGCATCCATAGGATTAGGAACTATAAAATTATTATTATTATGTATATTCTTTATTAAATTACGATATGAATTAGATTGCTCTGATTTTGGAAATTTTTCAATCACTGTTTTTGCATCATATTCACTTTTTTGTACAAGTTCACTATATGGAATTAAACCAATTACTTGTGTACCTATCTTCTCTGCAAAATCATTGACAATTTTTTCTTCATCATCTAAACCTTTACAATTGCAAATAATTCCACCAAGAGTACCATTCAATTTTTGTATACCTTTAGTGATATTATTAGCTGCATAAAGTGCCATATATTCACCTGAAGTTACTATATATACTTCATCTGCATAATCTTCTCTAAGTGGCACTGAAAAACCACCACAAACAACATCACCAAGTACATCATATATAATCAAATCAAGATTATCTGAAAAAACACCTAATTTTTCTAAAAGATTCATTGCAACAATAACACCACGCCCAGCACAACCAACACCAGGTTCAGGCCCACCACTTTCCACACATTGAACATTATTAAAACCATTAAAAATAATATCACTTATAACCGGGTTACGATTAGATTTAATAACATCTAAAACAGTGGGTAATCTTTTACCAAAAAGTGTGCGAGTAGTATCCGCTTTAGGATCACAACCAATAACTAAAACATTGTTATTTTCAGAATAAGCAGCAGCTATATTTGAAACAATAGTGGATTTACCAATACCTCCTTTACCATAAACTGCTATCTTCTTATTAATAGCCATATATAATACTCCTAAACATATTATTAAATAAATACAATATAAACTTTGCAATTAATCATCTTGAAATAAGTTTATAAACTAAATCATTATTTCTAACTTTACTACCAACTAACAAACCTACATTATCATTTTTATTCGCAAATTTTACATTAACATGGTCAATTTGAATAGATGAAACTTTACATTTAACTGAACCTGTAGTAGGACCTTGAATAATAACTTCATCACCCAACTCTAATTTATCCCATAAATGAATTTCAGCAACACCTACATGAGAATAATAATTAACAATATATCCAATATCTTTTTTAATAAATAATGATTGATTGTTAGCACTATTTTGATGATAATTCCTAAAATAAAAACCTGTATCAAAATCTCTATTAAAAACCGATCTTAAATTATTTAACCAATAATGTTTAATTTCCCACATATTTTCATAATACAAATCAATAGATTCCCGATAGGTATTAACCACATTAGCGACATAATCTGCTGGACGAGCACGACCTTCAATTTTCAATGCATCTACATTAATATCAAGCAATTCTGGTATGTGTTCAATCATACATAAATCTCTTGGACTTAAAAAATGAGTTAATTCATTATTTACTACATTAGAATTTTTTAAAATAAATTCTGCATCATCTTCTTCTGAAATTATTTTCCATTCCCTACGACAAGGTTGTAAACACTCTCCACAATTAGCACTTTTATCATAAAAATAAGAACTTAAAAAACATCTACCTGAAACCGCCATACATAATGCGCCATGAACAAAAACTTCAATTTCAATAGGTGAATTTTTACAAATTAATTTAATTTCATTTAAACTTAATTCACGAGACAATATAGCACGACTAACACCTAATTTTTTTAATAAATTTAATGATTTAACATTAGAAACATTAAATTGAACACTCATATGAATATCCAAATCATTTTCAACAGCAATATTAACAGCTCCCAAATCAGAAACTATAACTGCATCAACATTGTAACTTTTTAATAAAGGATATTGTTTTTCAAGTAAATTAACATCCTCATCTTTTAAAAGAGTATTAGTGCAAACAAACAACTTAGAATCATATTTATGAGCAATTTCTACAGCTTTCTTAATATCATCTAAAGTAAAATTATGTGCATTAGCACGCATATTATATCCTTCTAGACCAATATAAACAGAATCCGCACCATTTTTTAATGCAGCATTTAATGATGCAAAATCACCTGCAGGAGCTAATAGTTCAACCATAAAATCCACACTATAACTAATAAAAATAAATAATAATTTCCATAAAAAAATTAAAAAAATAATTATAATCTATGGAAAGTATAATCTTCACTAGATTCTGGCAATTTAGTAGGGTATTCTTCATTCACACAAGCTAAACAAAGATTATCCTTGGAAATTCCAATACATTTTTCTAAAGAATTGATATCTAAATAAGCTAACGAATTCACTCCCAAAATATCACAAATTTCATCAACAGAATTATTTGCAGCAATTAATTCGTCTTTAGATGCCATAGCTACGCCATAATAACATGGCGATATGACAGGAGGACATCCAATACGTAAATGTATCTCATTAACACCAACATCCTTTAAAACTTTAATTAATTCTAAACTAGTAGTTCCACGAACAATACTATCATCAACTAAAATAATATTTTTACCTTCTAGTTCTGAACGAATTGGATTCATCTTTAACCTAACTGCTAGTTCACGCTCTTCTTGAGTTGGCATGATAAATGTGCGTCCAATATAACGATTTTTAATTAAACCTTCACCATAAGGAAGACCTGATTCTCTTGAATAACCAATAGCTGCAGGAATTGAAGAATCTGGTACAGGCATCACAACATCAGCATCAACAGGTGCAATTTTACTTAATTCTTTACCTATTTTTAAACGAGCATCATATACACTACTATCATCAATTACACTATCTGGCCTAGCAAAATATACATATTCAAACATACAATGTGCAACTTTTTCTGAGTTAGCAGCTTTCATTATACGAGATTCTTTTTTATCATTTAATAATAATATTTCTCCAGGTTTTAAGTCACGAACAAAATCAATATCAACAACATCAAATGAAACGGATTCTGATGCAACCATTTTAATGTCATTTTTTTCACCTAAAACTAATGGTTTCATACCTTTAGGATCTCTTACAACATATAAATCATCATTTAACAAAATTACTAAAGAATAAGAACCAATTAATCTATTAGCAACATTTTCTATAGTCTCAAACATATCTTTAGTTACAATATATTCCTCACTTAATAAATGACATATAACTTCAGAATCAGTGGTTGATTTAAATAAATGCCCTCTTTTCTCCATTTCTTTACGCAGTTGAACTGAATTTATAATGTCACCATTATGTGCAATAGATATACTACCTCCCTGAAATTCGCTAAAGAATGGTTGAACATTTTCAGGATTGGACTCACCTGTTGTAGAATATCTAACATGACCAATACCTACATTGCCATCTAAACCTTCTATTTTGCCATCATTAAAAACATCACCAACTAAACCCATACTACTATATGTCATGATTTCTTCACCATTAAATGTTGAAATACCTGCAGCTTCTTGACCTCTATGCTGAAGAGAAAACAAACCATAGTATATGTAAGGTGCTACACATATAGATTGATTTGAAGAGTACATTCCTACAATACCACATTTATCTTGCAATTTAGATTCTCCTAAAGTTTTTGATTAATGATTTTTAAAATAATAATATATTGTTATATAATTATTCTTATAAATTAATTATTCTATAGTTTATTTTTTTATATTTTTAACAGTTATCTCTTTAAGCTAAGATATTTAAAATTGTATTTATATTATAATTTTTAATAAGAATATTCACTTTCAAATAGAATAAGATTATTAATACACCGCATTTATGTATTTAGTGCATTAAATACCTCTTGATTATATAACTATACTTAAATTTATTATAAAAAAAATAATTTCAAATCACATTAAGTGATTCATTAAAAGTTTCACACTAAAACTTATAAATTGAAAACTCCAATAATTGATTATTTAAAATAAAAATTAAATATAGAATAATAGTTTCCATTTTTATTCTAAAGATAGTTTATTATTAGAATTAATTTCAATGCGAAATATGATTAATTTAAATTCTTCGAATTATCACCAATTCCTAGTTCAAGATTTATCAATATTTATTCAATTAACTTATTATGAAAATTAACTTAATTTATAAATTTTGAAAATTTAATAGATGATAAACACAACTTAATAAATGCATTTTGAATTTGTTGAAACTAAAAACAACAAATTCTATATTTATTAAGTGAAAATCCATAGATTATATGTGTTCCACTTCATTTAGTAAGATACAAAAGAATTTTATTATTTGGAAATTTTATGTAAAGTTATTATAATCCAATTATTTTAATCTTTGTCCAGTCATGACTTTTTTATTTTGCCAATTATACCTTCTAATTCTTTTAGACTTACCAAAACCACATGAAGAACAAACTTTTTTATGAACATGATAACTATTACGCCCACATCTTCTACATCGTATATGATTAGGTTTATTTCTTTTACCAAACGATGGTGTACCTTTCATTGTTTTAAACCTCCTTTAATACAAAAATAACATTTACAAAAATTAAATTAAGGAGAGATATATACAATATTATCTCCACGAATAAGAACTGTGCCTAATCTGCGAATAATTTCACCTTTTTCTAATTCTTCTGCATCATTAAGTACTAAATTCATATGTAAATCAAAACTTTTTAATATTCCTCTAAATTCCCTATCTCCTTTTAATTTTATTAAAACTGGAGAATTTAAGGATTTTCCTAATGCATCAAGTGGTCTTTGTACATTCACTTTTTGTGCATTCATAATTATCACCTTTTATTATTTCTAAGTTATTATATAAGTTTAATTTATTTATGACTAAATATTATCCAAATTAGTAAATTCATGAAAAAAGAAGATATCTACTAAAAATCAAGAAATAAAAACTTGATTATTTATATCCTTTTAAAATAAGAATATTACTTATAATATTACTCAATATTTAGTTAATAAATTCAAACAATGCTTTTTATTAAATAAAAGCCCAAATATAATATTTAATACTTGTTATTCATTAAATTCTATATAAATTAAAGTAATTATAAATCACTAAATAATTTAATAGATTAATCTAAAATTTAGAGTTTATCACATATAAATGTTTCATAGATACAGGTTATACACTATCAAAAAGCTTGAGGTTTTTCATGTTCTTGTATTATGTGCATTCAGATTATATATTTCACTGTGAATCCTATTATAATTAATTTTTTGATATTAATATTTTTAACATCTTGAAAATATTTAAAATAATATTTCAATTTTTTTACTAATTATATCACGATTTTATACATTTAACAATATAATACAAAAGCTAATTTAAAACTATAGTCATCGACACTGAAAATTATAAAAATTTTTCGATCCAATTTTTCCAATAACTTGACTTATCTACTACTTTTTTAAACTCTG
>CADBMS010000228.1 GCA_902795935.1 uncultured Methanobrevibacter sp. | reverse complement strand
ACAATAGCTGTTTTACCTACTCCTGGTTCACCTATTAATACTGGGTTATTTTTAGTTTTTCTTGATAAAATACGTGTAATACCTCGAATTTCTTCATCACGTCCTATAACAGGATCTATTTTACCTGCTTTTGCATCACGAGTAATATCACGACCATATTTTTCTAAAACATTTTCTTCAGATTGGTTATTTTGATACATATACATCTCCCCTTTCAAGTATTATTATACACAAAAATTAGCACTTGTCAATAACGAGTGCTAATTAATTTAAAAATATTTCTATAACTTAGTTGATTTTAAAAAATCAAAACCTGGTATATTTCTAAAAATGGTAAATATAATTGCAAGAAACAATAAAATAAATAAATCTCTATCTTGCAACTTATAATAATTCTTTTTCCTTATTTTACATATAACTATATAACTTACATATAAAAAACCTATAACCAGTAAACAAAAAAGAAAAGGATTAAAACGAAATGCCTGATAAAAATCTAGGTTTATCAACGATTTTATCATTCTTGTTCCACCACATCCTGCACATTCAATATTAAAATTAGATTTCCAAGGACATGGTGGTTCTAATAATAAAATGATTGCTATATTTAAAATTAAAGATGTTAGTATTATTATTTTTAAATTTTTATTATAAATACTACTCATAATGAATATTAAATTGATTTTCTATATCATCAATTATTTCTTTATTGTAATTTGGAGTAAAAAAATTAAATATACCACATAATATAGCAAGAATAGATAATATAAGTGCTGCTATTGCTAGTCCCTTCTTCTCTGAACTTATTTTTCCGTTTTGCATATTTATAAGTGAAATAATAGATAAAATAAAGCCTGGAATAGCTACTAATCCACAGCAACAAATTAATCCAATTAAAGAACAAATAAATGCAGCTACTGTTGTATTATCATTACTCATACTTTGATTCATATTTATATGAGAATTGTTAACAACTTCCCCACTTAAAACTTCATGTCTAATTTTAGCTCCACAATTTGAACAATATTCTGCTCCATTTTCTATTTTATTTCCGCAATACTCACAATATTTCACATAATCCTCCTATCTATTCATAGATTATCACATGTTTAATAATAATTCAATTATTTTTAATAATAAAAAAATAGATAAATCTATTTTTTAAACTTTTAAATATTTCTTTACAGCACGACCTGAGCCAAACATTCCTACTAATATTCCTATTGCAATTACAATAATACTTGCAAAATAAATAAATGGTTCTGGTTTAACTAATTTAATTAAATCTGTAAATAATTTTCCACCAAAATAATTATATAAAGAATAATATCCATATATCATAACAAATACTGGTATAATTGATCCAATAAAACCTAATATCATTCCTTCAACAACAAACGGAAGCTTAATGGCAAAATTACTTGCACCAACAAGTCGCATAATAGATATTTCTCTTTTTCTAGAAAAAATTGTTAATTTAATAGTATTAACTATTAAAAACAAAGTCATTAAAACAAGAGCAACAACTGATATAATAGCAACCTTTTCTACTACCTTAAAAACTGTTACTAATTGATCTACCATTCCTTCACCATATTTTACTACGTCAATATAATTTAAATTTTTAATAGTATTAGCTGTTTCACCTATTTTTTCTATATCATTAACTTTAATTAAATAAGTATGTTGCAAAGGATTGGATTCTGCATCCCATTCACCCATAGCTGTTTTAAATGCATCATCTTCCTCCATCATTTCTTTCATAATTTCTGATTTACTTTTAAATGTAACACTTGCAACATTTCCAATTGCCTCAATATCCTTTTTTGATTTCTCTAAATCCGTTTCATCTGCTTCATTTGAAACAAATGCAACTATTGTTAAATCTTTTTTTAATTCTTCGGAAAAATTATTAACATTATAAGAAATAATAAGAGAAAGTGCAATTATGGTAAGAGTTACAACAATACATGATATACTTGCAAGTGATAAAGCAAAATTTCTACCTACACTTCTTATTGCATCTCTTACACTTCTCCCTAATAATCTAAAGAATTTCATCAATGTATTCCCCCTCTTTGTAATCTTTATATAAATGACCATCTTTAAGAGCTATTACATGTTTTTTCATATTATTAACAATATCTTTATCATGAGTAACCATGATAACTGTTGTTCCAACTTTTTTATTT
>CADBMS010000227.1 GCA_902795935.1 uncultured Methanobrevibacter sp. | reverse complement strand
TATATTGCCCTTCTTTAAAACACCATATAATGCATTAATAATCACAATCCCTTTTGTTATAGGAGTATTTCTATTAACAAAATACTCTCCTATTAAAATAAAGAGTTCTATAACTGCATCTGGCCATGAATTAGGTTTATTCTATTATGCAATAACATGTAATCTTTTAATATTAATGTTCCCTAATCCGCAATTGTTTATACCCTCATTGGCCCTTGCAACAATGTGCTATGGTGATGGTTTAGCAGCAATTATTGGTATGAAATTCGGTAAACACGAATATAATATTTCGGGTGATAAAAAAACTATTGAAGGAACAGTAACCATGTTTATAACGTGTATGTTAACATATCCTCTTATTTTTTTCTTATATAATGCTTTAAATATTGTTAATCTTCCAATGGACTTTGTAGTTTTCAGTACTATTGCACTAATTGCAACTATACTTGAAGGAATCACACCAAAAGGATTAGACAACATCATTTCTCCTTTTGCAGCGGCTATACTATTTATTATTTCATATACATAATTTTCCATTCACTCATATTATATAAAATTGGATAGATTTACTTCAGTTTTAAAAATATAATCTACTAATGTAATGCTAACATAATTTGATGTTTATTTCCCTTAATTTAATTATCTAAAAAAATAAGTGAGAATCTATGTTTAATTAATTAAACATACACCCATCTATACGTTGTTTTTGTATATGTTGTTTTTGGTTTATAAGTTGTTACATAGCGTGTAGTATTGGTTGTTGTATTGTATTTGTAATATGTTATGGTTTTATTGTAATATGTTAGATTATTAATTTTTAATTTGCTAATATAAGTATTATTAAGAGTAATATTATTCTCCCATTTTTGAGAATTATATTTTAAATTACCTGGATAATAAATTAAAATATGATGTGGTCCATAAGAATTTAAAACTATACGATTTTTCTTTGGATTATTTATATTATATTTTATTTCCTTTTTTGTTTTCTTATTATTGATTTTATTAGTTATATTAATATAAATTGTTTCATTATCCAAATAAGAATCATTAATAAATTCACTTTCATTATTTGTTAAATTAATTATTAATGCAGAAGTATTAGAATTAGTTGAAGCATTTACATCTTGATAACAATTTATATAAACAGTTTCTCTAAATCCAATATAAAATAATGACAAAAGTATAATAAAGACGCCTAAACCACATAAAACCCATTTAATATTCATAAAATCACCTATAAAATAATTTTAATTTTTATTAAATTTAATGTTTTGTATTTAATCACACTACTTTATTATAAAATATTAGCACTCAAATCCATCATCAGATGATGATTTACCCATCTACAAATTCTGATTCATCAGAAGCTAAAAATAATGCTAGTGCTATAATATCTTCTCCTTTGGCCAACACGTTTCATTGGTGCACCATCAACCATCATTTATAATGCTTCTACTCCGATACTATCAACCATTGCAGTGTGAATAGTGTCTGGTGCAATACCATTACATCTTATTTCAGGACCAAGTTCAAAAGCCATAGATTTTGTAAGGCCTGCAATAGCATGTTTGGAGCTAACATAACCAACAAAACCAAAATGAGCTGCATATGATGCTACTGAACAAGTGTTAATAATAACTCCTTTTCCTTTTTCTTTCATAATAGGGGCAACTAATTGAGTTAAATATAATGTAGCATAAAATTATAAACTTAAGATAAAAAATTAATTTAATAAAATTCAAAATATTCATGTTTTTTCATTTATGGGTAGTATATCATTAAAATTAGAAAAAAGGTTTTCTACAAAGTCTTTTTATTATTAAAACATAATTCATTTTTTTTAATAATATTTCTACAACTTTATAAACATATCTTTTAAATACTAAATTAACTATAAAAAAATAATTATAAAAATTTAAGCACTATAAACTATTATTCATTTTGTTTATTCAACTCCAAAGGGCAAATTTTATAATTAATGGTGTTATTGATGTGGATGAGTAATCCATATTTCACTATGAGAGAATATTTAACTAAACAAGATATTGATATCTTTTGCATATGTTTTTTCTTAAACATAGATATATTTCAATATTTGTTTTATTTATCTCAAAATTTTCTTACTAGTCTTAAATGATGTCAATGGTCCGTGAATAATTATACTTATATAAAATTATAAATTAATATAAATTAGAAATAAATTTTTCATAGAATTTTATAACAAGTATTACTTTAAACAATGCATAAAATTATTAATTGATGTATTATGATTCTAAAATTCAATAAAAAATAGTTTTTAGTTAAATACAACTTTTATTATAACTTTTACAATTAAGATAATTATATGTAAGATTTAAAATAAACTTAGATGTGTGTAATAATGATATCGCGTAAAAAATATGCTAAAGCACCAAAAAGACCTCCTAAAGGGTATAAAACAGCAAATGATTTTTTTACTCAAGTTTTTGAAGATAAAGACATGATATGGATGGGACAAAATACAAACCATCTTCATAATCCTGTTGATGTAAAACAAGCAATGATTACTTGTATAAACAGTGGTGAATACTGTAAATACCCATCACCAGAAGGTTTTCCTGAATTAAAAGAATTAATTTTAGGAGATTTAGATTTAGAAGGATTTGATATTTTAGTTACAGCAGGAGCTACTGAAGCATTACATATGTGTATGAATGATTTATTAGAATCTCATCACAATGTAATTACTGGTGATCCAGGATATTTAATTATAGAAAATTTTGCAAGAAGATTCTGTAATGAAGTGCGTTCAGTGCCAATTTATAATGAAGAATGCGGATATAAACTCACACCTAAATTAGTAAAAGAAAATATGGATGAAAATACAAGAGTAATAGTTTTAATTGACCCTCTTAATCCGCTAGGTTCTTCATATACAGAAGAAGAAATTAAAGAATTTGCAGAAATCGCAAAAGACAATAACATTTTTTTATTGCATGATATAACATATAGGGATTTTGCTAGAAAGCATACATTAGTAGCACAATATGCTCCAAAAAATACTGTAACAGTATTTAGTTTCTCTAAAATATTTGGTATGGCTGGTTTAAGAATTGGTGCTGTTATATCTAGTCCAGACCGTATTCAGTCTATTAGAAGTATATTAATTAATGATTTAG
>CADBMS010000226.1 GCA_902795935.1 uncultured Methanobrevibacter sp. | reverse complement strand
TTTGGGAGTATTTTTTGCAGTATTTGAGCATCGAAATATCTTCGCCAGTTATCCCACACTTCTTGTTCTCCTTCATACTTCCAAGCTACATACATGAATGCGAGAATTTCATTAACAGTCCGGTATCCAAACTCAAAACCCGAACCCGCAAAATAACCATTAAACTTTGATAATTCTTCTATAATATAATCTAAAAGATTGAATTCTTCATTGATAAAAGTATTTACATCCCCCTCTGATTTAAACACTTCTAAAGTATGTCTAACCTGACTGAATTCACCATTAACTTCAGACAATATATTTTCTCTTAAATGATTGTCTGAAAGAGGATTTTCCAAATAATCAACATCCCCACCAAATTCAACATTAGAAGAATTATTAAAAATATAATCAGTTATGGATAATTCTTCAAATGTTTTGAATTCTATTACATTTGCCCTGTCCAACACTTTCGGAGAGAACATGTAGGTGGTCTCATCCACATTAACAGTGCCCACAATGAAGACATTAGGAGGGATTGTTAATACATTCGGAACATCATCAACATCATCCGCTTTATGCAAAGGTATTGGTTTTCCACTTTCCATACTGGATAAAAAGTCTGAAAAATACCTCTCAACATGGGATAAGTTCATTTCATCCAAAATCAAGAAAAAAGGTTCATCAGTATGATTTTGAGCTTTTAAAATCAAATCTAAAGAAGGAGTGTGTTGATACTCTTTAGTAAGTACATTATAGTAACCTACAACATTCCTATTCTCAGTCCAATTAGCACTAACAGGAACAATCTCACTTAATTCATAAAAATTATTTTTAAATCCTTTGATTGTTAACTCATATTTGTCCCCATTGATTGATTTTAAATATTCCTTAGTTTCTTCATCATTATCAAAATTTATCCTGAACTCAAAACGAATATTAGCATTAGCTTCATGCTTAAAATCATCTGTGTAAATTTTAAATCTACCTTCTTTTAACGGTGTGTACTGTAAAAACTCTTTTGGTAAAAGTTGCACACCATCAAAAGCATCAACATCTTTCATCAAATTAAGTTTAATTTTAAATTCATCAGAATAATTAAAAAATGGATTGATACAAGAAATAATATCACCATTACTAACTTTTAAAAAAACATCCCCCGTATCAAATATGCTTTTGAAATGCTCTTTAAATTCAATGCAATCCCTCTCATAAAATAATCTTGTACTAAGAAGGATAGTGGCATTCTTAGAAATATTACCCAATTGGATTTCATGTTCTCCTAAAATTTTATCAAGAGATAAAAACTCTTTTAACTTTTCATGCCGTGGTGTCCATCCAGGATTAATTTTCCTACCTTTATTATCAATATCCATATATGAACTTTTGGTAGTAGAAACTTGAATTGTTACAAAACCCTCATCACCATCTAACTTTAAAAACGATTTATATAATAAACAATATTCGGCGAATAGTTGTGATAGTTTTGTTTTTCCAGTTCCCGAATTACCAGTTAAAATTGCAAATTGTTTAACTTTTAAAGATAAAAGATAATTTTCTATTGTTCGTTTATCAAAGAAATATCCCCTACTAATTAAATAATTATAAAAATTATAATCAATACCTTCTTTACCATCATTTTCCTTATTAGGCATTATCATCCTCTCCACCTTCATGGTCTTTTTATTCCAAATTATCCTTTTATAGGTTTTTCTTTTATCTTATTAATAAAAATATAATGAGAATTAAATTATTAAAAAAAACACATTATAATCTATATATAACTATATTTTTTCAATATCCTCTATTGTTTATTGAAATATTTTAGAATTAAACTTTTCAAATTGTTTTTCAAGCAATGATTCAATATAACTACATGGATTTTGATTTTTAACCACACACCATATCTAACTTAAGAGCCACATCTTCATTAAGATGAATCCTATAAACTTTTTTACTATTTACAGATTTTGTATTTTTAATCATGAAAATATTTTTTAATTTAGAAGTTTAAAAATTATAAGTTTTAAATCAAATATTATTTTTTTCATATTGCCATTTTATCATTTAGAAATATAAATTTTTTATCGAATTGACATAATATTTTTAAAATATCATTTTTACAATAATTAAAATAAATTAACATGTACAACACTACTAACACTATCCATAACACCATCAATACAACTAATTTCTTTAACTAATAAAATAACATCATCATTAGACTTGAAACAAATTTCTGCAGTAGAATTAATAAAATCAATACTATTATTCGTTTCAGGATTAGCATAAAATATTGTACCAACTGGTTTAACTTTTAACTCATGGAAACTAATATCATAAAACATTGT
>CADBMS010000225.1 GCA_902795935.1 uncultured Methanobrevibacter sp. | reverse complement strand
TCAAAAATAAAGCAAAATTAGAAAATAAAAATTACAAAAATTAAAAATAAGAAAAAAAAACAAATAACTCAAGTTTTTGAAAGAGCCTAAAATAAATATAAAAATTTATTAAAAAAATCAAAATAATTAAATTTATCTTCGGTGACTATTTATGGAATTTCCAACTACAAGATTACGTAGATTAAGAAAAAATCCTCAAATAAGAAAAATTATACGTGAAACCAAATTAAATAAAGAAGATTTCGTTTATCCCATGTTTGTAAATGAAAATCTCAAAAATAATGAAACTGAAGAAATTGAAACAATGCCTGGTGAAAAACGTTTTTCTATAGAGGGTATTGTGAATTATGCTAAAATATTAGAAGAAAAAGGTTTATGTTCAATACTTTTATTTGGTTTACCTTTAATTAAAGATGAATATGCTTCATCAGCATATGATCCGCAGGGGATTGTTCAAAAAACAGTTAAACAATTAAAAAAAGAAACAAATTTATTAGTAATGACTGATGTATGTATGTGTCAATACACTAATCATGGTCATTGTGGAATATTGGAAGAAAATTTAGTGAAAAATGATATGACTTTAAAATATCTTTCTAAAATTGCATTATCTCATGCAAAATCTGGAGCAGATGTTGTGGCACCATCGGATATGATGGATGGTCGTATTGGGGAAATACGTGAAACATTAGATAATAATAATCAGGAAGATACAATAATTATGTCTTATGCAGCTAAGTATGCATCATCTTATTATGCACCATTTAGAGATGCTGCAGGTTCAGCGCCATTGTTTGGTGATAGAAAATCATATCAAATGGATTCTGCAAATATTCAGGAGGCGCTACGTGAAGTGAAATTAGATATTTCAGAAGGTGCAGATATAATTATGGTTAAACCAGCATTAGCTTATTTAGATGTTATAAAATCTGTTAAAGATAAATTTCAGATGCCTACTGCGGCATATAATGTTAGTGGTGAATTCTCAATGATAAAAGCAGGAATTGAAGCAGGTTATTTAACTGAAGACTCAATAGTCGAAACTTTGTTGTCTATAAAACGAGCAGGTTCTGATTTATTAATTTCCCATTTTACCCCATATATGTTAGACATATTATAAATTTTCATTTATCTTATTAAAGAGGTAATATTATGAATATAAATAGTATAGTTAAAGCAGCACAATTAGCTTCTATTTTAGAAGTATCGGGTTATCCAAAACCTGGTAATGTTCATAGAACTCATGATTTCGATGATATGGTTTATGAAGATTTTTTAATAAGTGGTGTTGTTATTGGAGATACTATTCGAAAAACAGCTATTCGTGCAACTAAAACTTTTGAAAACCAAAATTTTTCATCAATTAAATTAGGGGAATTGATATTAGAATCTATAATAGAAACAAATTCATGGGTAAAAACTAATACTAATTTAGGAATTATGATGTTAATGATTCCTATTGCAGCTGCTGCAGCTATTAGTTCTGATTTTAATAGTTTAAGAACAAATATTGTAAAAATAATGGCTGATACAACACCTGAAGATGCAGTTAATTTATATAAAGCTATTAATCTTGCAGAAGCTGGAGGTATGGGTGAACAAAAAGATTTAGATGTTGGTTCAGAGGAATCACAAAAAGAACTTTTAGAAAGAGAAATTACAATGTTTGATGTTTTAGAAATTTCTTCTGAATGGGATCAGCTTGCTAAAGAATTGACTACATCTATGCCTGCTATTTTTGAAGTGGGATATCCAAATTATAAAAAATTAAAAGAAAAATATGGTTACAATTATGCTTGTGTAGGAACCTTTTTAAAATTATTATCCGTTTTCCCAGATACATTAATTTCTAGAAAAATAGGTGTCGAAAAAGCAAAAGTATTTTCAGAAAAAGCTAAAGAAATTTTAAATAATAACGTATTATTAACTACACAGGGAATTTCATATTTAGAAAAATTAGATGAAGAATTAAATGAATTAAAATTAAACCCTGGAACTACTGCTGATTTAACTGCAGCTTCTATAATGGTTGCAATTTTAAGTAACTATTAATAAAATATTTTAGGTTATATAATAATATTAATTATATTGAAATTATAAATTTATAACTATTATAATTATTTTAGTTAAGGAGATTGAATATTATGGATAATTATGATATCGAAAGAACAATCGATGAATTACATATTTACGAAAAAAAGATATTAAATTCACTAGAATTATCTTCAAAATCAACAAGTCCTGAAGAAATTGCTGATTCTCAAAAATTGGATATTAAATCAGTAATGAGTGCTGCAGGTTCATTAGCATCAAAAGACATTATTAAAGTCACTAAAGAAATTGAAGAGATATTATCTTTATCTGAGGATGGGAAAATATGTGCTAATGAAGGCCTTCCTGAACGAAAAATATTAAAATTATTACAATCTGAAGGTAATATTCATATGAATGAGCTGCAAGATAAATTTAATTTAAATTCTTCTGATGTTAAAATTGGTGTAGGTTGGCTTGTTAGAAAAAAATGGGCAAAAATTGATAAAGGTGTACTAAATATAACTGATTTTGGTCAAGAATTTTTAGATTTGGGAAATGATGAAAAATTATTAGAATTACTATTGGATAATAAAGAATTTTCATTAAATAAATTAGATTCCACATTAATAGATGGATACAAATTACTTAAATCACGTAAAAACTTAATTAATATTGATAAAAACACTTTTCATTTTTTTTATTTAACTAATAAAGGTAAAAAAATAATTAATAAAGGAATTGCTATTCAAAAAGAAGCTACACAATTAACACATGAACATTTAAAGTTAGGACAATGGAAAAACTTGAAATATAGAAGTTATAACATTAATACAGAATTTCCAGAGTTTAATCCAGGAAAAATACATCCTCTAAGAAGAACTATTGATGAAATTAAAGAAGTATTTCTTAACCTAGGATTTTCAGAAGCAAGAGGTCCAACTTTAGAATCAGCATTTTGGAATTTTGATTCTTTATTCCAACCACAAGATCATGCAGCTCGCGAAATGCAAGATACATTTTATATTAAGAACCCTAAATTTGCAGATTTGCCAAAACAAGAACTTGTAAATAAAGTTGCTAAAACACATGAAGATGGTGGAAATACAAGTTCTGAAGGTTGGAATTATAAATGGGATATTGAAGTTGCTAAGCAAACTGTTTTAAGAACACACACTACTGGAGTATCAGTTAGGCATTTATATGATAATGAGCCTCCTTTAAAAATGTTTTCTGTTGGCCGTGTTTTTAGAAGAGAAACTATCACATATAAACATCTTCCAGAGTTTCATCAAGTTGAAGGAATAGTTGCAAGTAAAGATGTTAATTTTAAAAATTTGCTTGGAATTATAAAAGAGTTTTATAAAAAATTAGGTTTTAAAGTAAGATTTAGACCTGCTTATTTCCCATATACATATCTTTCAATGGAATGTGAAATTTATCTTCCAGAAAAAGAAAGTTGGATAGAATTAGGTGGATCTGGTATGTTCCGTCCTGAAGTATTAGAACCTTTAGGTATTAACACTCCTGTAGCTGCTTTTGGTTTAGGTATTGAAAGATTAACAATGATAAAATTAGGTATAACTGATATTCGTATGTTATATAAAAGTGATATTGGTTGGTTAAGAAAATTACCAATAACTAATGGTTTAAATACTGGAAAATCTTCTAATTAATCGAATTATGATTAATTTGATAATATTCTCCATCATCTTTATTTATTTTTTTCAAAATTTCTTTATTTTGTAATGAAACAAGAATATTATACATTCTAAAATTACTTAATTTAAGTTTACCATATAACAGACTACCCTCTGCTATATATTTAGATATCGTAAAATCATCATCAATAAGTTCATTAAGAATATTTAAACTATCTATTTCAATTTGTTTTAATTCTGCGGTTTTAACTTCTTGCTTATTTTTAACAACATTTATTTTTTCACTAGTTTCAATAAGTTTTATTTTACTATTTTCTATAGTTATAAGTTCATTATTAGTTAAAGTAATAATTATGTCTTTATATTGGTGTTCTGTAATATTTAATTGTGTTTTGAGGATATTTTCACTTATTCCATCAGGATACTCTTGTTGAAAATATTTTATTTCATTTAGCACTATTTGTTCTTGTTTTGTGATAGTTATCATAGTTAACAAGTCCTAATTTAAAAAAAGTTAACCCATATGATTTTTAAGTGTCGCATCAAGGTTATCTGCATGATGTAATGCAATAGCTTCTGGTAATTGAGGGTCAACTGTAGATCCATATCCTAGTTCTTTTTCACCATGATGACTTAAAATAAGATGAACTATTTTGTTTATTTTGTTTTGGTCAATTAATTTATTTTTAGTTTTGTATTTTACCATTTCGGATCCAATGTAAATATGGCCCATAAGTTTACCATATTCAGTATATTCTATATTTGTTTCTTGTAAGTTGTATACTTTGATTTTTCCAATATCATGTAAAATAGCACCAGCACATAATAAATCGTAATTTAATTTAGGATATAATATTGTAAGATTTTTACAAATAGATAAAACATTAGCTGTATGTTCTAATAAACCATTTTTGTAGTTATGATGATAATAAAATGCTGCAGGTGAGTCATAAAATTTTTTTATAAATTCATCATCTTCAAAAAATAATTTTAAAATTAATTTAATATCAACATCTTTAATAGAATTAATAGTTTCATATATTATATTCATTAATTCTTTTGGGTTTTTATGTTTATTTTCATAATCTGTTTCATTATATTCATTTTCTTGACATTTTTTTATTTTATTTATTCGAATTGAATTATACTGTTTGGAATATATTCCATTTATATGATAAACATTACCTTCTCGAATATTTTTATCATTTTCTGATAATAAACCTGATGAAAATTTAAGTCCTTTAATAGTTCCTGTTTTATCTTTAAGTTCTATTTGAAGAAATTCCGATCCAGTTTTAGTAATTCTTTTATCAATTTTTACAATTTTGAATTTTCCAGTAACTATTCCTTCACATATATCTTCAATAAAAATACCTTTAAAGTGATTATCCATAAATTCAAATCCTTAATAGCATATTCTATTGGGGTACTGTTTTTTTTTTTAAAAACAAGTGAATAATAACTTCTATTCATTTGCTTCTACATATTTTTCAGATGCAACTAATCTACAAATATCTGTTTTAGTTATAACGCCAACTGTTTTATTTAAATCAAGCACTAATAGTCCTGAAACATCAGCACGTACCATTAAATTAGCAGCATCTTCAATATCATCTTCAGCATCAATAGTTATGATATTTTTAGTCATAATATCTGTAATGTTATAATTTTTGTTACTATTGGGTTTTTGTGTTCCTAAAATTCCAATTAAATCAGTATAAGAAACAACGCCATCTGCTTTTCCATCACCATTAATAATAAATAATCTCCTAACTCCTTCTTTATACATTTTTTTAAAAGCTTCTAATGGTGAAGTGTCTGAGTTTACATATATGACTGTATTATTCATTACATCTTTAACTTTCATAGACTATCCCTTATATTTAGTTTATATTTTAATGTAAGTATATTATATTAGTTAATTAATATAATAATATCTTTATTTAAATTTAAAATTATATGTCATATATTAGTAATTTTTTATTTTTAATAGTAACTGACGTGTTGATTGTTTGTGATAAATAATATTAATAAAATAAAATTTAAAACCACACCATATCATTATAATCTTTTAAAAGATACTGAACGTTTATATGCTTTGTATGAAGCTATATCTCATGTTAAAGGAGATTTGTTATATGATTTAGGTACTGGCTGTGGTGTATTATCTTATTTTGCAGCAAATAATTTTGAAAAAATAATTGCAATAGAAAAAAATTATAAATCTTATCTTTCTGCTAAAGAAAATCTTAAAGAATTTAATAATATAACAGTTGTAAATGATGATGTGTTATCTTTCAAATTCAATGAAAAAGCAGATTATATTATTTGTGAGATGTTAGACACAGGATTAATAGATGAAGAACAAATACTAGTATTAAATAATGCAATTGATTATTTAAAGGATATTAATAATATTATTCCTAAAGGCGTAATTAATATATTAGAACCTATTTTAATGGAAAATGCAAGTTTAGTTTATGAAGATGTGGATAATAACTATTTAAAATATGAAGTAATAGGAGATTCTAAAATATTGAATATAATTTATTTTAAAAATAAAATTAAAAAAGAAATTTCAGAAGAGATAACTTTTACTATATCTAAAAATTCTAATTTTAATGCTTTAAAATTCACAACAATTACTATTATAACTGATAATCTTGTTTGTGGTCCAACACCAATGTTAAATCCTCCTCTTTTTATACCCTTGAATAATGAAGTAAGTGTTGTTAAAAATAGTAAAATAATGATTTATTTATCATATATTATGGGAGGTGGATTAGATACAATTAAAACAAAAATTAACGAGATTTATTAAAGATTATGAACAATTAATTATTTTAACAATAGGCAATGAATTACGAAGTGATGATGGTATAGGTCCATTATTTGCTAAAAAAATAAATCCATTAATAAAATATAATGATAATATAACTGTTATTGATGCAGGTATAGTGCCTGAAAATTTCACATCAGGTATTAAAAAAATAAAACCTACTCATTTAATTATAATTGATGCGGTTCTTATGAATGAAAAATCAGGTTTTATTAACATAATAGAAAAAGATAAAATTAGAGATTTTAATGTATCTTGTCATTCAATGCCTATAACATTTTTATTGAAATTTTTAGAAAAAGAAATTTCATTTAAGGTTATTTTAATAGGAATTCAACCAGAAAATATGAATATTGGAGTAAATATTAATGAAAATATTTTATCTTCAATTGATAAATTAGTAGATATATTTCAAGAAATATTATTATTGAACAAAAAGTGATATTATGAAAATTTTATTTATTGGTTCTAGATTATACAACTGTGTATCAGATTATGTTAAAACTAATAATATAAATAGTATAATTTCAGAATCTAATCCTAATTCAATTAATTTAGATTTACCCGATAAAGTTTATATTGTTTCTAGAGGTATGGATGAACCAATGGAAATTGCTATAAAAGAAAATGTTGATGCGGTAATACCATTAATAGGTATTGATCTGCCATTGTTAGATGTGGGTATCATGAAAGATAAATTAGAAAAAGAACATAATATTCCGGTAATTGCATCTAATGAATCTGTAGCAAATATATCTATAAATAAATATAATACTAAAAATTTTTTTTTAAAAAATAATATTTTAACTCCAGATTATTATATTACTACTGAAAAAACTTTGCCTAAAAATACAAATTATCCTGTTGTTCTAAAACAAAGTGTTGGACAAGGAGGAATTGGTGTTTTTGTTGCAAAGAATGATAAAGAAGCTGAAAATTACCTTATAAATTATGATGAAACTATTGTTGAAAAATTTATTGATGGATATGAAATATCTGTAGAAGTTCTTTCGTGGAATAATCAAGCTATACCTTTATCTGTTGTTTATAAAGGAAAAACTACTATTGAAGGAATTCATCCTTTAGAGAAGATTAAAAATGCCCCTGCAAATATTCCAGGACTTTCTAATAAATATGCAAAAGAATTAGCATTAAAAATTGTCACTACGTTGGGTGCTGAAGGTAGTATCGATGTTGATTTAATATTTGAACCATCATCGGGTAATTTATATGCGATTGAAATAAATACTCGTCCTAGTGGAACTCGTTATTTAACTGCGGCAAATAGTAATATTAATCCATTAGAAGAATTAATAAATATGGCTTCAGGTGATTGGAGTTTAAGTAGTATTGAATCAAAATTTAATGATTATTTAGCTATGGAAATACCAGTACATAATTATAAAGGGCCTGAAAAATGTGTAACTGATCAATATTTTATAGATTCTAATTCATGGGTTGTTCATGGTCCTGAAAATTATGAAAGAGTAACAATTCGTGCAAAAAATAAAAATGAATTAAATAATATTTTAAATTTACTTAATATTAATTTATAGCTTCCTCAAAAAATTTTTTAGAATCAATTTAATACTAATATTTAAATTATTTTTGGCTTTGTAGAAAACCTTTTTTTCTAATTTTTATTTTTGCACTTAAAATTGATTTTTACCTTAAATTTCTATAAATATCAATTTATTTTATTTACCCTTGAAATATTGTATATTGATTTTAAAATTAACTTATAATAAAGTATTTATACTAAAATGGAGGATATATAATAGTATGAAAAATAAAATAAACAATCCTCCGATGTGTTATTTGTTTTCAAAGCAATTAAATCTTTCGAATCTTTGATTTGGAAAAACCATTA
>CADBMS010000224.1 GCA_902795935.1 uncultured Methanobrevibacter sp. | reverse complement strand
TATTAATGTTAATTTAACTAATCCTGAAACTTTTATCAGAATTCTTGTTTTAAATTCTAGAGTTTTAATAGGAATTCGTAGAGGTGTTGTTGATAAAAAATATTTTTTTGATTTAAAAGCTCATAAAAGACCATTTTTTTACCCAGGATCTATGAGTCCTAAACTTGCAAGATGTATGGTTAATTTGACTGGAATTAAAAAAGAAGACACTGTTTTAGATCCTTTTTGCGGAACTGGTGGGCTACTTATTGAAGCTGGAATTTTAGGTAATTTTGTTGTTGGTGCTGATATTGATTATAAAATGGTTAATGGAACTAAAAAGAATTTAGAGTATTATAATATTAAAAACTATAATGTATTTAGGTGTGATGCTCGTAAATTAGATTTAGATTTTAAAGTTAATATTATTGTAACTGATCCTCCCTATGGTTTATGTTCATCACCATCTGCAGAATCTAGTTTAATTTTATTTAAAGAATTTTTACAAGCTATTGATTCTAATTTAACTGATGATGGTGTAATGTGTTTAGCTAGTCCACATTATATTAATATTAATGAATTAGTTAAAGATACTATGTTTAAAATATCTCAACAACATGAGATTAGAATGCATAAAAGTTTAACACGAATTATTTCAGTACTCGAAAAATCAAAATAATTAAAGTTTATATTATCTAATTAGTAATAGAGGTTTGAATAATGCAAATAAAAATATTTGATACTACCTTAAGGGATGGTGAACAAACCCCCGGAGTTTCTCTTATTTCTGATGAAAAATTAAGAATAGCTTCTAAATTAGATGTTTTAGGTGTTGATGTTATTGAAGCAGGTTTTGCTATAACTTCTCCTGGTGAAATGGACGCTATTAAAAAAATAACATCTGAAGGATTATCTGCGGAAATTTGTAGTTTTTCACGTCCTATTATAAATGATATTGATGTTGCATTGAATTGTGATGTTGATAGTATTAATTTGGTAGTACCTACATCTGATTTACATTTACAGTATAAATTACATAAATCTCGTGAGGATATTTTAAAACAAACAAAATTTGCATTAGAATATGCTAAAAGTCATGATTTGATTGTTGAATTATCTGCAGAGGATTCTACACGTAGTGATTTTGAATTTTTAGAATATTTTTTTAAAGAAGGAATTAAATATGGTGCGGATAGAATTTGTGCTTGTGATACTGTAGGTATTTTAACTCCAGATAAATCTTATGAATTTTATGGCTGTTTATCTAAACTAGATGTTCCACTTAGTGTTCATTGTCATAACGATTTTGGTTTAGCTACTGCTAATTCTTTAATGGGATTACGTGCTGGTGCAAGTCAGGTACATGGTACAATTAATGGTATTGGTGAAAGAGCAGGTAATGCTTCATTGGAAGAGGTTATTGTTAATCTTTATTCACTTTATAAATATAAACTTAATATTAAAATGAATTTAATTTATGAAACTTCTCGTTTAGTTTCAAGGTTAACTAATATTCAATTACCTCCAAATAAATCTTTAGTAGGTGAAAATGCTTTTGCTCATGAATCGGGTATTCATGCAGATGGTGTAATTAAGAATACTGAAACATATGAACCAATCACTCCTGAATTAATTGGTCATCACAGACGTTTCGTTTTAGGTAAACATATTGGTACTAATATGTTACGTAAACATATTAATAATATGGGTTTAATTGTTACTGAAGATCAATTACAGATTATTTTTAATAGAACTAAATCTTTAGCAGATAAAGGAAAATGTATTACTGATGTTGAAGTGCATGCTATTGCTGAAGATGTTTTAGGCATTATGTCTGATAAAGTTGTTGATTTGAAGGATGTTACTATAGTTTCAGGTAATAAAGTAACTCCAACAGCATCTGTTAAATTAGAAATTAATGGGAATGAGGTAGTTGGTGCAGGTATTGGTTTAGGTCCTGTTGATGCTGCTATTATTGCTATTCGTAAAAGTATTGAGGATGTTGCAGATATTGAATTAGTTGAATATCATGTGGATGCAATTACTGGAGGTACTGATGCTTTGATTGATGTTATTGTTAAAGTAAAATGTGATGAAAATATTGTCACTGCTAGAAGTACTGAACCTGATATTATAATGGCTAGTGTTGAAGCTTATATTTCAGCAGTTAATAGATTGTTATCTAATTTTAAATAGGAGTTAATCAATGAAAGAATATAATGATTATTATATTGAAGTTATTGGTTTAAAAAATAAAATAAATGATATTAATAATATTTTAGAATTTGTTAATGAATTATCTGAAAATTACGATTGTGTTATTCAGTTAATGGATGCTTCAGCTATTGCAGGTAAATTACATGCTTATCATGCTTGTATTCATGCAATTTCTTCTTTAAATAGTAATAATAATGTTGCTAATAAGTTGGGTATGGAAATTTGTGTCAGGGCTTCAGCTCAAAGGCAAATTTCTAAAGCAATTAATATTTTAGGTTTAAAAAAAGGTAAAACCAATATTTGTGCGGTTATTATTAAAAAAGATAATTATATTGATGAAGTTACTAATGATTTATTAAATAAATTTCGTCGTGATGATTCAGTATTAATTCCTGATTTTAATTATTTAAAAAAAATTTATAATATCTCTTGTGAAATTGAACAATTAAGTATATACTATTTCATTGAAAAAACAACAATTTTAACTTTGGATGTATAAAATAATAGTTGTGTTTAATTTAATTAATAGAGTCCACAATATTTTTGATTTTCAATAAGTTTTCTTTAACTAAACACTTTGTATCTAAATTTTTAATTTCTAGACAAACAGCTTTTTCTTTCAAACGATTATAATTAGGACAAAGAGTAACCATCCCTCTACCGCCCTCTAAATGTAAAGCTTTACGAAGTATATATGCATCATTTTTAGGGGTATCTGAATTTATAATAACATTAACTCCTCTACTATTTCTATGAATAACTTTTCTTTCTATTTTATTTTTTAGAAAAGAAACAGAATCTAATAATATTGATAAATTATTATTAGCTAATTTTAATTCTTCAATAATGCCTGCAGAAGTAATTTGATCACATTTTAACATTTTCAATAAAAAATGAGACTCATTTAATAATGTTTCATCATCAAAACTAATAAAACCGCCATATCCAACATTAACGATTTTGGGAGAACCTGTAGATCCTACAATAATATGGCTATATTTACCATTACATAACTGTTTCAAAGGATCACCAACACTACCTGAAACATCTTCGATTAATATAATATCATTATCACAGCAAACATCATATAAATCTTTAATAGGCTGTTCAGCAGTATAACCTGCAAAACTAGTTACAAATAATCCTTTCGGAACAACATTTAATTTACTTAAGAATTCTTCAAAAACATCTTTATGGATAATGCCCTGATCTGTAGGAACTTTAATTATGTCTTTACCTAATAAAGAAGCAATTTTATTAACTCCTCCCCAACCACCTTGATTAGGGATAAGTATAGGTCCATTAATAGCATTTATAGAAACCATAATCGCAGAATTACCACTATTAACAACACAACTATAATCTTTTGAACAAATATCACAAATTAAATCTTCACAAATATTAATAATTGGTGCAACACCTTTACCATTAAAAGGATTAATACTAACATTATTCATTGCATTAATAGCTTCTTTAGATATATTTTTAAATTTAAGATTCATAAAAAACATCCTAAATTATTATTTTAATTAATCTAGTAATCTTTATTAGAAACAACTTAATTTCGATAATTAACAATAAAAAATTGTAAATTCTATAAATTATTTTTGTAAAACTACCTTAATAAAAATTTCTCAAGAATAGAAAATACCTAAAAATATTACTTTTAATAAAAATTCATGTTTTTAATTCTAGTTTAAACATTATTATTTCATTATAAATATTTATTATATAAAAATTGAATATTAAGTATCTTCTTGATATTCATTGCATATTTTGTCTATATATTATTTGGAGTATCTTAGTAGCTACAACAACTTTAACAGCTACAATTATTATTATCAAAAAAATAAATTTTGAACAAAAATCAAAAAAATTTGAAAGAAACAATATATTTACTTTATTTTAAATAAAGTCTTGTAATTTTAGGGTAGTTTGTTCCGTACGGAAAAATTTATCTAATGTAGTTTGTTTAGATTTTAAAAGTTCTTCTAATAAATAGGATTGTTTAATATATTTATTAATAGGCATTTTTAATTGGGTACTAATATATTTTATAGCATTATTTAAATCTTCAAATTCTTTATATTTTTGATTCATTGCATGTTTAACATTTTCTCTAACATTAAAAACACCTAATGGTACATAATCAGAATAAGCTTCTCTTAAAACAATAACTCCTGCTTGTATCTTTTCTTTATTCAATGCATCTAATACAGCCATTTTACAAGTATAATAACATCCACCAACGCATGAATATTCTTTTTTACCAATATTAGTTTCATAATCTGAAAAAATAACTTCTTCTTTATAAAGAATTTTAATAAATGCCTCCATCCATTCATATTGCCACTCAGTAGGCAATAAAATAATTGCATAATGATTATTTAAACTTGAAAATTCATAAACTCTATAAGTATCTAGTATATTATGATATCTAACTTTTTTTAACAAATTATCTGCTAATATTGTATCACATGCAGTTATTGACCATCTTGTAGGCACTAATCTTCTCTTTTTACTAGTACCTATTGCACCTACTGAAAATGCTTTCTGTATATTAGAAAATGGAACTCCATTTTCATGTAAATTCATTAAAGCTTTTGCAGATATTAAATCAGTATCATAATAGACTTTTTCTAATTCTGGGTTCCATTTAACTGCATCAATATTAAATTTTTCAATAATACCGCTAGGACCATGTGGTGTTGTTTCTTCACTAAAAGAAATTCCATGAGGTTTTTTATAAAATTTAGCTTCAGTATCTATTGATGTTGAAGCTAAAGATATATCTCTTAATTGTTCAATAAATCGATTATTTATGTCTTTAATACCTACTGTTTGTTTTCCACGAACTAAAGATAATCTATATCCAATAATTTCATTTTGTTTTATAGAATTAGGAATCCATGTTTCTGGAGAATCCATAATTTGTGTATTGTGTTGTTCTGGGACCATCATTGGGCCAGCATATACTTTAGGATAATTCCAACTACCAATAAAAACAGATGGTGGAGTACTACCATCTATTTCTTCACTCACATTAATTGATTTCATTTTTATTTGTGATGTTAATTTTTTTAGATAAGCACTTTTACTTATAATCATATTATTATCAAAACCTAATAAAAATTAATTTATACAATAATTTTCTTCATTATTTTTTTTCAATTATTTTTAATTTTGTGTTAAAAATATATGTTCTTTGTGTTATAATCGAAAATATTTATTAAGTATATGCAGAAGATTAATTGTTTATTGGATATCACTCATTCTAATTAAGAATTATTATGCATATAATTACAATAACCAAAAAAATATAATCAATTAATATATTATATAATAGTAAGAAAACACTGCATTTATAATAAAAAAATGAAATAAAGAATAATATTTAAAAAAGATATTCAATAAATCTAAAAATTCAAAAAAATTTTATCTAAATATCATCTCATTACAAAAAGTTTTTTATATATAGTTAATTATAATAATTGATACTATGAATAAACATCAACCAATAAAATTTGCTTTTTGCTATTTTAAACTTGCTGAAGGCCATATTTGTATACGTTTAAATAATGATAAATTAATTTATTCAGGTATTGAAGAAAAAATAATTGAACCAACAGAAAAAGACTGGATAAATTTTAGAAAATATATTGAAAAAATTGATATATGGTCATGGGAAGAATTATATGATATTTATGCAGCAGAAGATGAATTTTCTTGGGAGTTAAATTTAGAATATGAGGATAAATCAATTATTTCAGATGGTATTAATATGGCGCCTATAATTGAAGTATCTGATAAAAAACTTGATGGTATTAATGAATTGATTAATGCTATTGAAAAATTAGCTAATATTAAATTCAGATAAATTAATCATTTTATTTTTAAATTTATATTATTTTTAATTTATTTTTAACTTTAATAATGTATTATATAAACATGAAATTAATAACTTAAATTATAATATAAATATTATTAAAATAAGTTTTATTAAAAATCCCAAGGTGTGTAATAATGGAAGAAAAAAGACAAGAAATAGCTTGTAGAATAGCAGAATTGCGAGATTTGTCTGAAATTTCAATTGAAGAAATTTCTGAAAAATTAGGTATAAATTCTGAAGAGTATATTTCATATGAAAATGCAGTAACTGATATTCCTGCTAGTGCATTATATGAAATTGCACGAATATTAAAAGTAGATATGGGATTACTCTTAACTGGTGAAGAAACAAGAATGCATATTTTTGATGTAACACGGAAAAATCAAGGAATTGCAGTAGACAGATATAATCAATATAAATATGAAAATCTTGCTCAAAAATTCATACATAAAAAAGCAGAACCATTCATAGTAACTGTTGAACCAAGAGTAGATGACACTAAACCTTCATTAAATGCACACAATGGTCAAGAATTCAATTATGTCATTGAAGGTGAATTAAAATTATATATTAAAGATCAAGAAATAATCTTAAAACCTGGAGATTCAGTATTATTTGATTCAACATATCCTCATGCAATGGAAAGTTTAAATAATAAATCTGCTAAATTTTTAGCAGTAATAATGTGAAATTAATAATTATTTTAATAAAGAGGAAAACTATGTCTTCATTAATTAATGAATTTGTAAATCGAACACAATTTGATTCTTATAACGATTTTAAAGAAAACTTTAAAATTATTGCACCTGAAAATTTTAATTTTGGATTTGATGTTGTAGATCGCTATGCTCAGGATTATCCTAAAAAAACTGCAATTATATGGTGTGATGATAAAGGTAATGAAGAAACTTTTGACTTTTCATACTTGAAAACATACAGCAATAAAGCAGCAAATTTCTATAAAAAAGCAGGAATAAAAAAAGGCGATACTGTAATGTTAACCTTAAAAAGTAGATATGAATTTTGGATAAACATAATTGCATTACATAAATTAGGGGCTATTGTAATACCTGCAACTCATATGCTAAAAACAAAAGATATTGTTTATAGAATTCAAAAAGGAAAAGTAAAAATGATAGTATCAATCAACGAACATGGGTTACCTGACTTATATGAAGAAGCTGAAAAAGAATTAGGTTATACTGTGTTAAAAACTATGGTTGGTTTTGATGAAAGAAAAGGATGGTTTAACTTTAATGAAGAAATATTTCATGCCAGCTCTAAATTCGAAAGACCAACAGGTGATGATACATTAAAACCTGAAGATTCTGCATTAATTTATTTTTCATCGGGAACTAGTGGACAACCAAAAATGGTAGAACATAATCATTATTATGGTCTTGGCCATATTGTAACTGCATATTTTTGGCAAAATGTGCAAGAAGATGGGTTACATTACACTGGAGCTGATACTGGTTGGGGGAAAGCAGTTTGGGGATTGTTATATGGTCAATGGATATCTGGTACTGCAGTATTTGTTTATGATTATGATAGATTTAATGCAGAGAATTTAATGAAAAAAATAGAAAAATATAAAATAACAACTTTTTGTGCACCACCAACAATATATCGTTTCTTAATTAAAGAAGATTTAACTAAATATGATTTATCAAGTATAAAATATGCTGTAACTGCGGGAGAACCTTTAAATCCAGAAGTTTTCAATAAATTTAAAGAAGCAACAGGATTAGAAATTAAAGAAGGTTTTGGTCAGACAGAAACTACATTAAGTATTGCAAATTTTCCGTGGTTACCTATTAAAGTAGGATCAATGGGAAAACCATCGCCACTATTTGATATTTCATTAGTTGATGGTGATGGAAATCCTGTAGATGTTGGAGAAGAAGGTGAAATTGTAATTAACACTGAAAATGGTAAACCAATAGGATTATTCCAAAGATATCATTTAGATTCAGAAAAAACTAAAGAAGCTTGGCATGATGGTTATTATCATACAGGAGATACTGCTTGGAAAGATGAAGATGGATATTTATGGTTTATAGGGAGAACTGATGATATTATTAAAAGTTCAGGATATCGTATAGGTCCATTTGAAGTAGAAAGTGCTGTTATATCGCATCCTTCAGTATTAGAATGTGCAATAACTGCATGTCCTGATGAAATAAGGGGTAGTGTTGTTAAAGCAACAATAGTATTAACTAAAGGATATGTAAAATCTGAAGAATTAAAAAAAGAAATTCAAAACCATGTGAAAAATGTAACTGCTCCATATAAATATCCTAGAATTATAGAATTTGTTGATGAATTACCTAAAACTATTAGTGGTAAAATAATAAGAGCAGATATACGTAAAAAAGATTCAAATTAAATATTATTTTCTAATAAAGAAATTTAATAAGGATTAATATCTATGATAAAACTTGAAATTAAAGAAGAACCATATCCAATAATTCATAAAAATGAATGTAAAGCTTGTGAAAGATGCATTATTAGTTGTCCTGATGAATTGCTTTATATAAGTAATGACGTTAATAATAAAGGATATAAATATGCTGTTTATAGTGGAAAAGGATGTAAAGGTTGTGGAAATTGTTATTACACTTGTCCAGAACCATTAGCTGTTGAAGTGCATATTCCTAAGAAAATGGGGGAATTATAAAATGGCAACACAAATGGTTAAAGGAAACACTGCAGTAATTATAGGTGCAATGTATGCTGGTTGTGATTGTTATTTTGGTTATCCTATAACTCCTGCAAGTGAGGTATTACATGAGGCATCAAAATATTTTCCAATGGTTGGTAGAAATTTTGTACAAGCAGAATCTGAAGAATCTGCTATAAATATGATTTATGGTGGGGCAGCAGCAGGTCATAGAGTTATGTGTGCGTCATCAGGTCCTGGAATTAGTTTAAAACAAGAAGGAATAACTTTTTTAGCAGGAGCTGAATTACCGGCAGTAATTGTTGATATTGAAAGGGCAGGGCCTGGTTTAGGAAATATTGGTCCCGAACAAGGAGATTACAATCAAGTTGTGAAAGGAGGGGGTCATGGAAATTATAAAAACATTGTACTTGCACCAAATAGTGTTCAAGAAATGTGTGATTTAACTGCTAAAGCATTTGATTTAGCAGACCTCTATCGAAATCCAGTCATAGTACTTGCAGATGCTGTTTTAGGACAAATGGCAGAACCTTTAGTATTTCCTGAAAAGGCAATAATGCCTAAAATAGACACTAAATATGCAGTTCAAGGAAATAAAGAAACCATGAACAATTTAGTAACTTCAATTTTTTTAGATTTTGATGAATTAGAAAAGTTTAATTTTGAAATACAGAAAAAATATGCTAAAATAGAAGAAATTGAGGTACGATATTCTGAATACAAAACTGAAGATGCAGATATCATATTAGTAGCGTATGGCATAAGTAGTAGGGTTTGTATGAGTGCTGTTGATATTGCTAGATCTAAAGGAATTAAATTAGGTTTATTTAGGCCAATAACATTATTTCCATTTCCAAAAAACAAAATTGTTGAATTAAGAGAAAAAAATAATGCTAAATTTATTTCTGTAGAGATGAGTAATGGTCAAATGAGAGAAGATATAAAAATGGCTCTTAAAACTGATGATATTGGTTTAATTAATCGTATGGGGGGTAATCTCATAACAGTTGATGATATTATGCCAAAAATATATGAAATGGTTGGTTAATTATGAAAACATCTCACTTTAATGAAAAAATAATAAAAAAACCCAAT
>CADBMS010000223.1 GCA_902795935.1 uncultured Methanobrevibacter sp. | reverse complement strand
TAAATTTAAAAACAACAAATTTAACATACATAAATGAAGCATATCATATAAAAATTATTAAATTATTCTAAATATTATGCCATCTGATTTAAAGGATTGTACTCTTTTAACACCATCATAAATACTTAAGTCATAACCTACAACTTCAATTTTAGAAGTATACAATAATTTAATTAAAGATTCATTAAGGGTTTTATCTGAAATAGATAAACCATAAATAGTGCGTATTTTATGTGATAATTCATACTTTGCAAAATCATTTTCAGATAATATTTCTAAAATTAAAGATTTAATATCATATTTTTTAGACATAATTTATATTATAATAGCACTAAGAAAAATAATTTTTGATAATCATTGCATAGACTAAAACAATAGAAGTTGTTGTGAAAATAATCACAAATATATAAATATATAGGGCAATATTCAAAAAAGTATATATATGGCTAAGGATAACTTATTAACAATAACAAAGTTATAAGGGGTACATAAACATGAATTTTTTAAAAGATGAAACAGGACAAGGAGCAGCAGAATACATATTATTATTCGGAGGAGTAATCGTAATTGCTATAGCAGCATTAATCATTTACCAAAGTTACTTCCAACCACAAGAGTTTAACACAACATCAGATATCTCAACTGTAAGATCCTCAGCATTCGAAAAATAAATTGGAGTAATAAAAAAACTCCAACTGAGTAGTTTTTACAAATCAAAAGCTCATCGTTTTTTTACAATTTCAGAAAAAATATTTTTCCAAAAATATATTTATTTATGAAAATAGTTTAATAAAATAATCTATTATTTAATATATTTTATAAATATTCAAAATATTCCTTAAACTTTTTCATAACGATAATTTTAAATATTTAACTTAACAAAGTAAAATAAAATTATCTGAATCATAATAAATATACTAAGACTTATTTAAGCAAAAAATACATATTATTCTGAATAATTTAACAATTATTTTAATCTAACTAAATAAGAATATTATAAAATAATAAAAACATGACAATAAAAAAAACTACATTAAATTCAAAAAATCTAAAATTATTAACAATTTATGATAATTTTTAACTAATTACGTATCTTGTGAAATAAATCACAAATATATAACCATATATGATTATATCCAAAAAAGTATATATGTTAGTTTAAATAATATAAACATGATATTTTTGAATAATAATAAAGAGGTTAAACCTATGTTAATTGATGATAAAGGTCAGATTAGTGCAGAAATGATTTTATTAATGGGTGCAATATTGGTTGTAGTATTAATTATAGCAGGGTATGTGACTGGAATTACAAGCACCATCTCTGAAAGTATTAGTGAAGTTGTTGATGCTGCTAGAAATTCTATAATAAATAGGTTATAACTTCCAAAAAAAATTATTAAGGCTATGCCTTAATGTTTTAGACTAATACTAAAAAGTTAATGATTTAAGGAATGCATACTTATTTTAGATGAGTGATAATAGTCACTACAATCACTAATATTATCATACTATTCCAAAAACATCTATTTGATACTAAAAGATTATATAACCATAGTAGTCCAAATTTGGTTAATAAATCATAACTCTGATATATATTTAATAAAAATTAATTTTAATCAATAAGATTTCCCATAATATCAATTTCACCTTTACGAATACGTGTAGATGAAATAGGACGACCATCTTCTGCAGATACCATTTCAATAACAAGTATATCTAATAATGGTAATTTTCGTTCATTACGAATATTATTAATTGTAATTGCACCTTGTTCAGTTTCTTTACTTACAACAATAGCATCATATTCTTTTTCAGATATCGTTGGACCATATGAATCCTCTAATCTAACTACATGAAAATTATGATGATATCTTGTTTCTAAAAATTCATGCAAATTGGACATTCTAGTGTTACAAGAATCTATTTTAGCATTTTTTCCTGCAAAACTTGTTGAAGTTACTCCAATAATAACTTCCTCACCATGAATAAATGCTTCTTCAAGTAAACGCTTATGGCCCTTATGAAACTTATCAAAAGTACCCCCAACTGCTACTTTTTTATATTTTTTAACCATTATTTCTGGCAACCCAACTAATAATATTATTGAATAAAAATTTCTTAATTATAATTAATGAATATTCAATTAAATTATAATAATTTATTATACTTAAAATATTATATTAAGTATATATTATTATTTATAATAAAATAATTTTAAATGTATGAGATTATATCATGTTAAAAGAGCATAATGTTGTCTTGAAAAATCCAACTAAAGTAGAATTAAGAGTAGCTTCATGTTATCCTAATTTATATAGTGCCGCAAGTTCATCATTAGGTTTTCAGATTATTTATGAAATTATTAATTCTCGAGAAAATACATGGTGTGAAAGAGTTGTTTATCCATACACTAATAGTTTAGAATCAAATACACCTTTAAAATCATTTGACATAATTTCTTTTTCAATACAGTATGAGCAAGATTATTTTAATATAATCAAAATGTTAGATAAAAGCGGAATTAATCCATTAAAAAAAAATAGAACCTGTGATGATCCATTTATTATTGCAGGAGGCCCTTGTGTTACTTCTAATCCCAGACCTATAGAAAAATTTATTGATTTATTTGTTATTGGTGAAGCAGATAATATTTTAAACATTATTTTAGATAGGTTTATAGAACTTAATAATCCTCATGAAGAACTTGAATCATTTTTAGATATTCCTGGTGTTTATATTCCTAATCATCTAGCTAAACGAGTTATTGTTGAAAATTTAGATGATGCTTGTCATCCTCTTTATCAAATTGTGAGTGAAAGTGATAATCCTGAATTTAAACCTGCTTTTGGATCTACTTTTTTATTAGGCATTTCACGAGGTTGTTCTCGAGGATGTCGTTTTTGTATGGCAGGTTATATGTATAGACCTAGACGGGAGGTTTCTTTAAAAAAATTATTTAATATTGTGTCTGAAGGTTGTGAACTTAGTAGTTTAAATAGAGTTTCTTTAATTAGTGCTTCTGCTTCTGATTACTCAAATATTGATGAATTATGTTATTGGTTATTAAATAATAATTATAGTATAACTGTGCCCTCTTTAAGAATTGAATCTATTTCAGAGGATACAATTGATGCTTTAGTTAGAAGTGGACTTAAAACAATTACTTTAGCTCCAGAATCCAATTTTTGTTTACGTAATGCTCTAAATAAAGACATATTAGATTCTCAAATTTTTGATGTTGTTGAAAATGCATTATCCAGAAATCTTAATGTTAAATTGTATTTTTTAACAGGAATTCCTGGTGAAACTAGAAATGATCAGATAGATATGGTTAATTTAATAAAAAATTTAAATAAATTAGGATTAAATGAAAAAAAAATTAGTTTTAGTGTTAATCCTTTAATTCCAAAACCACATACTCCTTTACAATGGGAAAAGTATGATTTAAAAAGTATGAAATCAAATATTCGTTTTTTAAGAAAAGAACTTAAAAATTTAAATATTAAATTTAATAGTCCTCGAATGGGTCTTATTCAATATGTATTATCTAATTCTGGAACTGAAATTAGTGATTTTATCCTTAAATCTGCTAGAGAAAAGATTCCATTAACTGAATGGAAATCTTTTAGTTATGCTAAATCTTTAGATGATGAATTGCCGTGGCATAATATTGATGTTGGTATTAAAGAAAAATTTTTGAAAAAAGAATATTCTCGTTTTAAAAGCAATACTCCTATTTCTTGGTGTGAAGAAAATGTTTGTTATAATTGTGGTTCTTGTAATTCATAATAATATGTCCAAATTTTTATTAATTAAAAAATTAGATTTAATATTATCAAATAATCTTTTAAGAGTTGGTGAATATGATAAATCCTGCTAATAGAGTTAAAACAATTGAATTATCTCAAATTCGAAAAATGTTTGAAGTTAATAATTCTAATGCAATTAATTTAGGTATTGGTGAACCTGATTTTGATACACCAAAACATATTAAAGATAGTGTTATTAATGCTTTAGATAATGGTTTTACAGGGTACACTCCTAATAAAGGACTTTTTGAATTAAGAGAAGCCATTTCTGATAAATTGAAAAAAGATAATAATGTTAATGTTAATCCAGATTCTATAATTGTTACTGTTGGTGCTAGTGAAGCATTATATATGTGTGCTCAAGCATTAATTAATCCAGGTGATGAAGTTATTGTTCCTAACCCTAGTTTTTTATCATATGATGCTTGTGTTAGGTTAGCTAATGGAATTAGTGTTTCTGCAGATTTAAAATTTGAAAATGATTTTAAAATGACTTTAGAAGATGTTGAAGACAAAATAACTGATAAAACTAAATGTATTATATTAAATTCTCCTTCTAACCCCACTGGAAGTGTTATGGATAAAAAAGATGTTAAGAGTATTAGTAAATTTGCTGATGATGAAAATATTTTAATTATTTCTGATGAAATTTATGAAAAAATTATTTACGATGTTAAACATTATAGTCCTGCAGAATTTACAGAAAATGCAATTTTAATTAATGGTTTTTCTAAAGCTTATGCAATGACTGGTTTTAGAATTGCATATGTTACTGCTAGAGAAGAGATTATTGAAGAATTATTAAAAATTCATCAGTATAACACTGCTTGTGCATCAAGTATTAGCCAATATGGTGCTTTAACTGCATTAAAAGAATCTCAAGATTGTGTTAAGAGTATGGTTTCTGAATTTAAACTTAGACGTAACTTAATCACCAATAGTTTAAATGATATGGGTTGGGAGTGTAGTTCCCCAGATGGTGCGTTTTATATATTCCCTAATGTAGGTAATGGCCACAAATTTGTCAAAGAAGCTTTTAAAAATGATGTTATATGTGTTCCAGGAGAAGCATTTGGTTCTAATGGTAAAGAATTTGTTAGATTTTCATATGCAAATTCCTATGAAAATATTGAAACTGCAATGAAACGTTTAAAGAATGTTAAAATTTAGGGTTTTGTAGAAATCCTATTCTTTTTTTGTGTTGTTTGGTAGATGTTGTATATTGTGTTTTTGAATTTTGTTTCCTTAATGAAAATATTAGACTTCTACTGTGATTAGTTCCTTAGAATAGTCTTTTTATTACACTTATAGTTGCTTACAAAACTTTTTTTATAGTTATTTATAAATAATCTATAAAATTAATTTCGTAAATGACTATATTACTGATTCTACATTATTTCTTTGCACATATATTGTTTTTCTGAAAATTGTTAATACAATTAATTTGTATACAAAATGAATAAACAACTACCTAATCATATACATAATATAAAAACTAAATAAATCATACTTTTTTGAGGTTATTGAATTATTTTAAATTTAAATAATTCATAAACTGCAAACATAGTTCTTAATATTAAATAATCATCATTATTAATAAAATAAGAATAACATTGTAATTAAATTAATTGATATGAAACTAAGACTTTAATAATTAAATACATATCAAATTTAAATTTAATAACATTATGATTCAACAATATAAAGGAGAATAAAGTTAATACTAGATAAATATACCTTGATTGAAATCCAATAGCAGTTAACTTACAACAGAATCCCAACCCAACATAATAACAATTAAAGTACCAATATAAAATACCAAAAACACAAACAATGTAGCCAATCTACTTTTCCAAATAAATTTAGAATGTTGATAACACACAAACTAACAACAACAAAAACAACTCATTAAAATCCCAAGAAACAAACAAACCTAATAAAAGTCAAAGCCTTCACAAATACTATGCTTAATATATCTAATTTAGAGCATATATTAAAAAAAATATGCAATAGAAAATATCGTTAAGCCATTAATCAAAGCATCAATATCAAACTAGCAGATTCGATTAACATTAAAGAAATACAGAAAAAATATAATTAATGGCATCTTAATATTGGTGTTTTTTTAACTGCAAATGCAACAAGGCACACATATAACAATAAATTAAACAACATACCTAACCACAATAACAAATTGCATTTAAATTTAATAATTTAACTATTGTAATTCCTATGCAGGAGCAATATAACCAAAAAATGGATTATGATCAACGAATGATATTTAACTAAAGTAGAATTAATCGGAACAAAACCAACACTATTAACAAAAACATTCGAAGAATTAATAAGATTATAACCATTGACTTGAGTAATTTTAAACTCATCAATTAAATCAAGTAGATTGTATTGTTAAATATGAACCTTTTCTGTGATTCCTTCATATACAAAATGAGTTTCATCATACTCTGGAAAAACTCAACTTAGAAATCATTTCAGCCCTAACAAAATGCTCAACCCCATCAGGAACATGCATAATAGGATTTAAAAAAGAAAAAAGAAAAATAATCATAAAAGTAGACTTATACAACCATTATCATCATTATGGCCATAAAAGTAACTAATACAAAAAACACCTAAAAATAAAAATAAAAATAAAATAATATAAAAAGCCCCATAAGGATTAAAATAAGCATTCATAATATTAACATTAAATAAAACATATGATAACATCAAAACTGAATAAACAAGCCAATACCTTTTTGAACCCCAAAGACTATTCTTAAAATTCAATAATTCATCATCACATTTAACAAAAAATCGTGAAACATTAAATAAACTATCTATTTATAATATTAATAAATTTATATTTAAATAGATAATAAAAAATTAAGTTTTAAATCAAAAAATAAAAAATCATGTTTAAGTTAATAGTAACTATAAATACAATTAAATGATGAAATTCATAAAAAAACAAGAAGTGAAATTATGAAAGTAAATTATATAAATACCTTATTAACTGTAAAAGATGCTCAGGAATCTAAAAAATTCTACACAACATTACTTGGACAAGAAGTGGACATGGATTTTGGAAAAAATGTGACTTTTAAAAGTGGTTTATGTTTACATGAGCGAAGTCATTTTGAAGGAATAATTAATAGAAATATTCCTGAAGAAAAATATTCAAATAATATGGAATTATATTTCGAAACTGATGAAATTAAAATATTACAAGAAGTTCTTGAAGAATTAAAAATAGAATTCATACACAAATTAGAAGAACAACCCTGGAAACAAATGGTTATGAGATTTTATGATCTTGATGGTTATATAATTGAAATGGGAGAATTTATGGATAATGTTATACTTCGTTTAGCCAAAGAGGGCAAAACTATTGAAGAAATTGCTGAAGAAACATCAATATCCTTAGATATTGTAAGAACTATTGTGCTTAATTCACAATTACAAAATGAAAGTCAAAGCTCTTATTGTGGATCCCAATAAATATTCATTTAATTTAATAATTAATATATTAAATATATTATGAAAATATTAAAATTAAACGCCGAGGACGGGATTTGAACCCGCGAGATCCAAAGGATCATGGGATTAGCAGTCCCACGCCGTACCAGACTGAGCCACCTCGGCATATTTAATATATAATAAAATTAATTATTATAATTTTACTAAAAATAACATTAATAACTTTATTAATTAATATATTATAAATCTTTCTCTTTTTGTAATAGAATTTATAATGGCATGTTCATAAGTGGACAAAAATTCCAAGACACAGTTATCCTAAAATCTAACTCCACCCCGTTGCTCCACAAGCATCAGCTGTCCTTGTTAGAGCTGCTCATTCCCATGCCTGACCCGTTCACAAGATTAAGATAATTAATATTGACCCTACAGTCAAAACTTTACCACCACTAATCCTGTGGGACGTG
>CADBMS010000222.1 GCA_902795935.1 uncultured Methanobrevibacter sp. | reverse complement strand
GTTAATGTTCCTTCACCTGCTTTTAAGATATTTTTATCTGTTGGTGAACCTAGTTTTTTTTCATTTTTTGTGTTTTTCTTTTCAGATTGTTCTAAATCAATATTTTTTACTGTGTTGTCTTGATTATTTTGAGTATTAGTATTCACTGTACTGTCTGCTGCAACTATTTCAGCATCTGTTGAATTATCTGCTGCAGAAACCGCTGAAATCGATAATACTACTAATAAAATTAGACAAAATAATATTTTTTTGTTCATTTTATTTATCATAAACACCTCCAAAAAATTAATCAATTATAATTTTAGGTTAAATCATAATAATATAATTTATTGTTAATTGAATTTAATATCGATGAAAAATAAGTTATTGATATACAATATTCTAAAATATCGAAAATTAGTTTGAATATATTCAAAATATATGCTAAATTAATTTACTCATAATATCTTAATTTTTTGTAATTCTTATTGATTAGATTTAAAAATAAAGCACAATATGAGATATTATGATTTATCTAACAATTATTGATGTAATAATAATTCTTGCAGATAAAAAAAGGTAAAAAGATTTAAAGCATTATTAATTTAACATAATAAATATAGTTTCTACTAATAAAATTTCATATTAAAATATTAATATGAATCTTAGTAAATATAATAAAAACTTTTGGGAGTAATGATAGATTATGGATATGGCTAAAATAGTGGCATTATTTATAATATTCATTATGGTTGCAAGTACTGCAGCATATGCATTATTATATATTTAATTAAATAAAATTAAAGTAAATAATTATTAATAGTAAAAAAGGAGGCCCATTTAATATGATAAGAATAGGGGCAGTAGTAGCTGAATTTAACTATGATATAACTAGTATGATGTTAGGATTAGCAAAAGAACATGCTAAAGTATTAGATTCTGAAATAACAAAAATAATTACAGTTCCTGGTGTATTTGATATGCCATTAGCTATAAAAAAACTTTTAAAAGATGATGAAATCGATGCAGTGATAACTATTGGTGCTGTTATTGAAGGTGCAACAGACCATGATGATATTGTTGTTCAACATGCATCAAGAAAAATTGCTGATTTAGCATTAGAATATGATAAACCAGTAGGTCTTGGAATATCTGGACCCGGTATGACCAGATTAGAAGCACATCAACGTGTAGAATATGGTAAACGTGCAGTAGAAGCTGTAGTGAAAATGTGTAGACGTCTAGAAGAATAAAATATAAATTTTATTCTTTATATTTAATTTACTAATAAAAAAACTAAATTTTTTTATTACCCTCCTAATTTTTATAACATTTAATTATTACAATACCCTCACTGATTAAAAGGAGAATTATGATTCATATGGAATTATTAAGCCCTAACGATTTAAAAGAAAAATTTAACACCCCCTGGATAGCACCATATCAAAAAGTAATAACATTAGTAGATGACGGTTTAGTTGAATTAATTGAATATCATCCATGCCCATCAGGATCTCATTGGATGATTTATCAATATCAAAATTCAAGTGAACTCATATTAACTGCAAATAGAGATGGAAATAAACATACTTATATTTCAAAGATAGGAAAAGCACCATTAGAACTTAAAGCAAGTTTCAATGCAGCAGGAATTGAAGAAATAAGTGTAAATGATAATGAAGTAAAAGTTGTTCATGCAGGTTTAGCAGGGGCTGGTGTTGGAGCTGCAATGTGTCGTGGAATGGCTGAAGGTGTTAAAAGAGTTGAACTCTATGAAACTGGTGGAGGTTCAAAATTAGGTAAAGCTGCTGTTATCACACCAATAATGGAAAAAGTGGTTATTGGAGTAGATGATACTGATACTAAGGATGAAGGTGCAACTTGGACTATGGCCCATAATTTAGGTTTAAAATTAGCAAATGAAGGTTTTGAATATTTAGACCATATTATTGTCCAATTATACCCCCATAATCCCCATAAAACTCAAAATTGCGTATCAGTTGCTTTAAGTTTTGCCATTATGCCAGGACAACGAGATGAATTAATTAATAGGACAATTGAAATTCTTAAAGAGGATAGTTTATCTGATAAGACATCAATTGCAATACTTGATGGAATTATGATTCCTGAAGAATTAAGAGAATACAGTATACGTACTAAACAAAACATGATGAGTATTGAAGAAGCTGAAAAAATAGCTGAAAAATTAGGTATTGAATTAATTAGTGTTACTGGTTCACATGGAAAAATTGGCGCATTAGCAGCATTAGGCTTATATGATGATTGCGAAGAAGCAGTTAAAGTTTATCATGACAACTAAACCGGATAACCTACTTAAAAAATAATTATTCTAATTTTGAATCATAATTAAATATCTCAAAATTTAAGAATTTACCAGTATTATTATCTGCAAATATAACATTACTATTTGCATTATCTCGAATTACAATTTTGTAAATATTCTTTCCATATACAAATTCGGATACTGTTTCAGATTCATTAGTTAAAATTATCTTATTAACAACAGTATTATTTATAGCCACTAAATACGATGATTTATTATCCATTATACCAGAAGTAGTAAATATTGATTGATTATTAATAAAAACTTCAACTAATTTAGCATTATTCATCTTAGTTGGTTGAAGAATAATCCCTTCTTTTATAATTAAATTTTCAATTGGGTACTTACTGACTCCATTAACTAAACCCATATTAATATTTGAATAATGTAAAGCATAAATACCAACAAATTGTTTACGTAAGTTACTGTCCTGTATAACATCCCCAATATTTAAAGATAATTTATTTCTTAAATTTGAAGATATTCTGATAATATTATTTTCTCCACCAGTACGTGGCCCTGCAAAATTATAAGATTCATTAGTTAGTATAATTTTATCTTCATATGTCAAACCTAAAGTATCTAAAGCTTCCTGTGAAATCCTTATAATAGATTCTTCACCCTCTATTGCACCATCAATAGTATACGGACCCCTAACATCAATTGTAGTGTTATTTTCTGAATTTTGCCATATTATAAGATTTCCGGAGTTAGGTTCAATAGATATTTGATTATCTTCCACTTCTATTGCACCAAATAATGTAAAAACCATTGCTAGTAAAATAAATCCAGAAACTAACATTGGTGAATGCATATAAAAAAATGATTTAATTGTTTGAAAATTAGATTTTTCATAACTTAATGTATTAATTGAACGTTTAACAAGTTTAAATATATAATATATGGCCACTACTAATCCCACAACAAATAAACCTAACCAAAATATTGGTGATAAAAACCTTATAAAAAATACACCAAATATTCCTAATGAAGCCAAAGATAATCCAAGAACACCCATACGAATATATTTACCCAAAGAATCCAACATAGTAATACGACCATATTCAATAGCCCGATCAACTATAGTTCGAACAACTTCAGTTGCCATTTTATTTAAATCTTCTAAATTGGACATTTCATGTTCAATACGGCCTATATCAACTTCTTTTATTCTAAATCCTAAAACATCAGCATCTAAAACTATGCCGGCATCTACACCATAATCTTTTTCAAATTTCATCTTATTTAATATGGATTTTTTTGCTGCAAATTGTCCACTTAAAGGTTGATCAAAATTAATTTCTGGGAAAAAAAAGTCCAATAAAGGTTTAGCTGTTAATTCAGTTACTCTTCCAGCTTCTCGTTTAAATTTAGTTTTAGTGATATCAGTTTTACCCTTAATAATTGGTTCAATCATTACTTCAATTTGTTTTTTAGTTAAATTTAACAAATCTCCATCTACAAAGACTATAATATCCCCCTTTGAATTTTTAAAACCCGTGTTTAATGCCGAACCTTTACCAATATTAGTTTCATGGCGAATTACATTTGCCCCCGCTGAAGTTGCAATGTCATATGTTTTATCAGAAGAGCCATCATCTACAACAATAACTTCATTAACATATTTACAAGATAATGCAGTCTTTACTACATGTGCTACTGAAGTTTCTTCATTATAAGCAGGAATAACAACTGTAACTGTTAAGTTATTATTTTTTTTAGATTTTATTAATAACGAAAATATTAAAATGAGGATAAGTAATGACACCTTTTTTTAATCTCCATATATTTTATTATAATAAGTAGCTTCATTAGATAAAGAGTAATTAAAATCTAATACCTTAAGTTATTAATTTTGTATTATATAAATTTTTCAATAAAAAAGATTAAAATAAGGAGATACTCATTTAAAAAAGTTAATTTTTGTATAATTAATTATTTTGTCAAATAATTTAACAATTTAATTGAAATTTCAATAATTTAATACTATTCCTATATTAAAGAAAATAAAAAAACTCTAAATACATATGTTATAATCATATTTAATACATAATCCCCTATAATTCACAGATATCAAATTTTAAAAATATATTTAAAGTATATCTAATAATTAATTAATATTAAATTAATAAAAATCCATATTTTTATTATAAAAGCTTTTATGAAAAAAATAAATTATAAAATAGGTATATTAATAAAATTTTTTTATTCAAACCCTATTTTTATGTTATATTGGTGAATTAAAAAATGAAGCCTAAAGTAATGATAATACTCGGAAGTGCTTCCGATATAAATATAGCCAAAAAAAGTATTTCTGTTTTAGAAGAACTTAAAATACCATACGACTTAAAAGTTGCTTCTGCACACAGAACGCATGAAAAAGTTAAACAGATAGTTACTGAATCTACAAAACAAGGAATAGAAGTATTTATAGGAATAGCCGGGCTTGCAGCACATTTACAAGGAATAATTGCCGCCCATACACACAAACCAGTTATTGGAGTTCCAGTTAATGTTAAAATAGAAGGATTAGATGCATTATTTGCATCAGTACAAACTCCATTCCCAACACCAGTAGCTAGTGTTGGAATTGACAGAGGTGAAAATGGAGCATTACTTGCTGCACAAATAATTGCAATATATGACCTAGAACTTAGAGAAAGAATCAGCAAATATAGGAGCAATTTCTATAAAAAACTTGAAGAAGATGAATTAAAAATTCAAACTGATATTTATGGAGAGCATTATTGTCCAAACAAAATTGATATTCCAAAAATTATTAAAAAAGAATTCCCTAAATCTTCAACCCATGATAAAGTACCTGATGTGGCCATTATACCAGGTAGTTATTCTGATATGAAACTTGCTAAAAAAACCAGTATGTTCTTAGATCGAGTTGGTATTACATATGATATGAATATTATTTCACCTATCCGTTACCCAGAGCGTTTTGAAGAATATATGTTAAATATGAATGAAGTTAAAGTTTTCATTACAATTAGCGGCCTAACAGCTCATGTAAGTGGTGCTGTTGTAGCATTAACCGAAAAACCAGTTATTGGAGTACCTAACCCCCAAAAATTAAATGGTTTTGATACATTATTAGCCATGGTTAATATGCCACCTGGAGTTCCCGTTGGAACTGTTGGTATTGGCAATAGTGGTAATGCTGGTGTTTTAGCATCTGAAATGATTGGTATTGGTGATGAAAAAATTGGTGAACAGGTAAACAAACTTAAAACACAATACAATGATTATGTTAAATAAGTTATAATCTTTATAGTTTAAAGAGTTGATAAACTATGAAAAATTTTTTAAAAATCTTAAAAGAAAATTTTGAGATAGTTATTATTGAAGATGAAATTTCAAGTGAATATGAAGCTGCAAGAATCTTAAAAAAATATCCTAAAAGTGTTGTTATATTAAAAAATATTAAAAATAGCAACATGCCTATAATTTCAGGCATATGTAATACTCGCGAAAAAATTGCCAATGCATTAAATACTACTGTTCCCCAAATTACAAATACTATTATTGATGGGATGAATAATCCTAAAAAAATAGAAAATAAAAGTTTTGTTAGTGAAAAATATAATTCTAGTGCTGCAAATTTAAGTAAATTACCAATATTAACTCATTATAAAAATGATGGTGGAGCATATATAACCGCAGGCGTTATAATTGCTCAGGACCCAGAAACAGGCATTCGTAATGCTTCTATACACCGCATGATGGTTATAGATGATAATCACTTAGCTGTTAGATTAGTTCCACGGCATTTGTACACTTATCATCAGAAAGCAGAATCTATGAATAAAGATTTAAATATTAGTATTGTAATTGGTATTAATCCTGCATGTCTTCTTGCAAGTACAACTAGCATTCCTATTAACGTTGATGAATTAGAAGTTGCAAATAGTTTTTTAGGTGGAAAATTAAATCTGATAAAATGTAACAATGGTTTAAATGTTCCTGAAGCCGAAATAATCCTTGAAGGAAAAATTTTAAATAAAAAACGTACTCATGAAGGCCCATTTGTAGATTTGACTGATACTTATGATGTCGTGCGTGATGAACCCATAATTGAATTAGATACTATGCATATAAAAGAGGATGCATATTATCATGCAATTTATCCTGCAGGTTTTGAACATAAACTTTTGCAAGGATTACCTCAAGAACCTAGAATATTTAATGCTGTGCAAAATACGGCTCCAGGTGTAGAAAATGTTGTTTTAACTGAAGGAGGGTGTTGTTGGTTACATGCAGCCATATCTATTAATAAACAAACTCAAGGTGATGCTAAAAATGTAATATTAAGTGCATTATCTGCACACCCATCCCTTAAACATGTTATTGTAGTTGATACTGATATTAATATATTTGATTCTGAAGAATTAGAATATGCTATAGCCACACGTGTAAAAGGAGATGAAGACATAATTATTATTCCTGGTGCACGAGGATCATCATTAGATCCATCCGCATTACCTGATGGAACTACTACTAAAATAGGTATTGATGCTACTAAAATTTTAACTAAAAAAGATAAATTTAAACGCATAAGTTTATATGAATAAAAATAAACTAAAAAATAAAATCTAATTAGATTTTACATTATTTTAACAATCAAAATAATTATACTAGTGAATTCCACATTGTAAATGCATCAAAAGCCGCATAGGCATGGAATAACCATGGCACAAATCCTATAAATGTTATAAATATGGGCGTTACAGCATGAGCAATGTCAGCTGCAAGATAAGAACAACCATAATGTATAAGTATTGCTATAAAAAAGAATAATGCACCTTTTTTAAACTCCCCCGCATATGCTTGACCTAAACCAGGAATAACAAATGATAATACTGCAGATAATATTGAATTAACCATGATAATCACCTTTTTATAATATTGGATTTGATTATTTTAATAATTATCTTTATATATAATTTTGTATATAAAATTAAGGATTTTTAGATAAATTATATTTTGGCTTTGTAGAAATCCTATTTTTTTATTTTTGTGTTGTTTGGCATATAATGTAGATTGTGTTTTTGAGTTTTGTTTCATTATTTGATAGTTTTAGGCTTCAGTTGTGGTTTGTTCCCCATAATAGTCTTTTTATTATATTTATTAGTGATTCTAGATTATTTCTTTTTAAATATATTGTTTTTTATGAAAATTGTTTGACTATTTAATCTGTCTTTTTTTCTTAATAATTCGTCTTTTTTTGAGTGTTTCTAATATTTCATCAAAATTTTGGAATCGTGTGGTGCTCCAGAATGGATTAAAATAGCAACCGGCTTCATATTATCGTAATCAATGACAAATAGTTGCTTTAAATCCGATATAAAATCCTTT
>CADBMS010000221.1 GCA_902795935.1 uncultured Methanobrevibacter sp. | reverse complement strand
GTAACTCAAATTATATAAATTTAACGATAAACAGACTCTTTAAATAAAAATAAAAAAATTAACAAATGTATTTTAAAAAAGGAAAAACAAAAAACCCAACAACAAATAAAAATAAGACCAAAATGCAGAGTTAAACAACAACAAAAATCAAGCACCCTAAATAGTTTATTATTGGCATTTTAAATTTTAGATAGTTTATTTAATCATTCTGAAATAATTTTTTCACGATTAAATTTATCACCATCATAATCAAAAAGTTTAACTTGTATAAAGTTTATATTGCTATTAAGGCAGATTTGTATTTGTTTCTCATAAAATATTATCTGTCATTATTCATTAAAGTAATTAGCTATTTTTTAACAAACATTTACAAAAACAAAAGAAAATTAACAAGAATAAACAACAATAATAAAAAAACAATTGCAATAAGTAAAATCAAAAAAACCTATAAAATTTTACAGACTCAAAAAAAATGAGATTTTAAATTATTTTTTTTAATTATATTATTTTAGATAATCTATTTTTGGCCGCTTTACTAACTTCAATGTTTGTATTTTGGGACATTTCTTCTAAAAATGGAATATTAAGAGATATATTAATAATATATCTTTTAAATAAATCACTTTTATGTGTTCTTGCAAAATTATGAATATTTAAACCATTAAGTCTCATCGCAGCATAGTAACATACTAATATACTTCGATCATCATTTGCTAATTTTTTAAGTAAATCTTGATTAGTTATTCTTTTAACTGCAGCTATTCTCAATGATTCTTCATCAATATTTTTAATTATATCTTCTAATAATTCTTGGTTTGTTATTTTTTCTATTGCAAGACATCTTAATTTTCCAAATTCTTGACGTTTAACAATATATTCAAATATTTCTTGATCATTAATTTTTTCAAATGCAGCATCCCTTAATAGTTCAGATGGCGTTGTTTTAACTATTTCTGCTAAACAACATTGATTATCTATTTTATATATTGCATCTAATGCTATTTCAGTATTTTTTTTATTTTTAACAATGTATGTTAATAATTCAGAATCAGTTATTTTATCTAGTGCTTCATAGATTATTTCATCATCTATTTTTTGTAGTACTATATTTGTGAGTATCTTTTGGTCGAATATTCTATCTACTGCAGTTAATTGTAGTGCTTTGTTGTTCTCATTTAGAACAAAATATTCTAGTAAATCTTGATTTGTCACCCTATTTACCGCAGCTATTTTAACAGAATAATCTTTATCATTTAAAGCAATATTTGTTATTAATTCAACATTGATTATTCTATTAACTGCAAATAATCTAATTTCAGGATTTTTATCATTTAATGCAAAATCATTTAACATATTAATGTCTGTTATTTTTTTAATTGCAGTTAATCTTACATTGTCATCATAATCCTGTGATGCAATCTTTTTTATAATATCCATATTTGTTATATTTTCTGTTGCAACTTTACGTATTTCAGAATTCGGATCAAATAAACTTATTTTTTCTAACAGGTCTTTACTTTGTATTTTATTAATAGCTGCAATCCTAACATTTAGGTTTTCATCATTTAACCCAATATGTATTAATTTTTCATCATCAGATAAAGTGTTTATTGCCTCTTCTCTTTTAATCGGATCTTTATTATATATCCCATTTTTTGTTATTTTTTCTAATAGTCCCATATAATAACACCCTAATATGTTAAAAAAAATAGTGCAAACAAGTAATGCAATTTTTGAGTTAAAATATTATTTAATAATTTATTTATATTATTATACTGTATTTTATTCTTAATAAATGTATTTATCATTTTGAGTTTTTCATTTAGGTTATTTGATAAAACTTAAATGAATAATTATCTAATTTTTTTATTTAGTTTATATTTTAAAGAGAAATTCATATGTTATATTAGTCATTAAATAAGAAACATATTATATAAATAAAAAATTATTTTAAAAATAGTGTCTACAACACTAAAATAATAGTAAACGAAACTAAACAATTATAAAATTATTTAAAGTTAAAAACTTAGAGTTAAAATATATAAAAATGATAAATAATATTATATTGATTTATTTTTATTGAAATAAGAGAGCATATTGGAAAATAGATTAATAATACAGTTCTTAAATAAATGTAAAAATAAATACACAAAAAAGGTGAATAAGATGACACAAAATGGGATAAAACAAATATCTCAAGAGATTATAAAAAGAATAAATAAAATTTCTCAACCTGTGAAAATAATGCATGTATGTGGATCCCATGAACATACAATTATGCAACATGGTTTAAGAACACTACTACCTAAAGAAATAGAAGTAATATCTGGACCAGGATGTCCTGTTTGTTGTGTACCATCACGTGAAATTGATGAATGTTTAAAATTAGCCGAAAAAGGAATTACAATCACTACTTTTGGAGATATGTTACGTGTACCAGGATCTAAAAGTTCATTAGCAGAAGCTAAAGAAAATGGTGCAGATGTCCGTATAGTTTATGGAGTTAATAATGCAGTAGAAATTGCAAAAAAAATAGATGAAGATGTTGTTTTCATGTCTGCAGGTTTTGAAACAACAGCACCAACAACGGCATCAGAATTAATCTCAGGCCCTCCTAACAATTTCTCAATATTATCTTGTCATCGCATGGTACCTGCAGCTCTAGAATTCTTAATTAATTCTGGTGAAACCACACTTAATGCATTAATTGAACCAGGTCATGTTTGTACGATTATTGGAACTAAACCATTTAATGTTTTTTCAGAAAAATATGGTATTCCTCAAGTAGTTGCTGGTTTTAATCCATTAGATATATTAATGTCTGTTTATATGATTTTAAGACAAATGAAAAATGGTGAATCATTACTACAAAACGAGTATAAAAGAGCTGTGCGTGAAGAGGGTAATATTAAAGCTCAAGAAGCATTAGAAGAAGTATTTTATGTTACTAGTCGTGAATGGAGGGGTTTCCCAAACATACCTAATTCTGTAATGGATGTTAAAGAAGAATTTGAAGAATTTGATGCACGTAAAAAATATGATATTGAAGTCAAAGATGTTAAAGAAGCACCAAAAGGGTGTATATGCGGAACTATCCTAAGGGGCATGGCTAGACCGGAAGATTGTAAATTATTTAAGAAAACATGTACTCCAACACACCCTATAGGCGCATGTATGGTATCTAAAGAAGGTACTTGTAATATTGCTCACCGTTACAGTACAATATAAATAATTTTAATAGTAGATAAAATAATCCTATTTCCTCAACTTAATTTAATTAATGAATGAGATTCTTTAATATAAATAAAATAAAAGCATTAGCTGTTGATATTGATGGACCATTAACAGATAATACTAGAAAATTATGTATCAACGCCATTAATACCATAAGAAAAATTGAAGATGAATGTATTCCCACAATATTAGTCACAGGAAATATCATACCTTATACTAGTACTATTAGTTTTTCTATTAGAACTAGTGGAGGGATGATATGTGAAAATTGAGGAGTAATTTACTCTAATAATGAAATTAATGTTGTATCTGATATTAATAAAGCAAAAAAAATGCATATAAATTTTTAAAAAGTAACCCTTTAACAAAGGGTGTTCAGAAAGTTCCATTTGCAGAGTTAAGAAAAAGTGAAGTAACACTGATGAGAACTGATGATGTAAATATTATTAAAGAATCACTTAAAAATCATGACATTGAGATTTATGATACTAAATTTGCATTACATCTTACAAATCCAAATGTTAATAAAGGAAGTTCTCTTAAAATAGTTGCAAAAAATGGGTATTAATATGGATGAAATTAGGTATTGGGATAATGAAAATGATTTATCTTTTTTAAAAGAAGTTGGTTTTGCAGTTGCTGTTTCTAATGCTGATGAAGAACTAAAAAATATTGCAGATTATGTTACTACTAATAAATTTGGTGATGGTGTTGCTGAAGTTATAGATAAATTTATTTTATAAAATATTGGCTTTGTAGAAATCCTATTTTTTATTTTTGTGTTGTTTGGTATATGTTGTAGATTGTGTTTTTGAGTTTTGTTTCTTTGTTTGATAGTT
>CADBMS010000220.1 GCA_902795935.1 uncultured Methanobrevibacter sp. | reverse complement strand
TATATCTCTTTTTAAGTATATATATATATTCTTTTTAAGTATTTATATTTTTGTATAAATAATTGATTCGTAAATAACATTAATTAACTAAAAATATTCAATTAATATATTATACATATTTAACTAAATATTATTTGCTACTTGTAGTTTTTTTGGTAGTGCTTTTATTTTAGCTGGTGCACCAATAGCTAAAAACCATGGTGGAACTGGCCGAGTAACAACTGCTCCTGCAGCAACAATTGCACCTTCACCTACTTCAATATCTGATAAAAATGTTGAATTTGCACCAATTGATGATCCCTTTCGTAATACAGGTCCTTTTAAACGATAATTAATACGTATTGGATACCTATCATTAGTAAATACTGCACAAGGCCCAATAAAAACATTATCTTCAATAATTGTATTTTTAGGAATATATACATTTGATTGTATGCTACAGTTATTGCCTATAATAGTATTTCCTTCAATAATAGAATTAGTTCCTATTAATACATCATCACCAATACTAGTGTTTTCACGAATTAAAACATTATGACCTGTTATTAAATTATTTCCAATAGTAACATCATTATAAATGATGCTATTGGCTCTTATATGAGGATTTTTACCAATATGGGGTGGTTTACTGAACCTTTTATAATCATAACCTATAATAACATTATCTTCAAAATTACTACGGAACTTTACAGGTTCATCTTTAAAAATTAAACTTTTAAAACTAGGCATAATGATACCTCATTTAATTATATAAATATATATAAATTAGCTATTATTTATGGTTTTGTTTGGCATTGTCAAAAATGTTATTGTAGTTCCTATTTTATGTTTTATATTTTTAAATATATTTTTTTTAGTATTAGTAATATTAATTTTATTATTTTTTAAATTTAATCGTGCTTAATGTGTTATATTTAATAAAAGTAAATGAAATAAATATTTTTATTAAATGTTATTATAATCTTTTTAATTTAAAGTGAAAGAATTGTTATAAAATGTATATCAAATTTTTTTAATACCTTTTGAAGTACCTACAAAAACGGCATCTACTGCATTAGTGAATATACCATTTTCAACTACACCAGGAATAGAATTTAATTCAGTTTCTAATAGATTAGGTTCATCAATAACATTAAATTCAGCATCAATAATAAAATTACCATGATCAGTTATAACAGGCCCATCTTTACGTTTTCCCATGCGAATTTCAGGTTTAGAACCCATATTCAATAATATGTTTTTAATCAATCTATATGAAGATGGAATAATTTCTAGTGGTACTGGAAAATTACCTAATTGATTAACTAATTTACTTTCATCAACAACAACAATAAATTTTTCTGCAGAATAATCTATAATTTTTTCAAGAGTATGTGCTGCACCACCACCTTTTATAAGATTTTTATTCAAATCAACTTCATCTGCACCATCAACGGCAACATCAATATCAAATTCATCTAAACTTGTTAGGGGTATATTAAATTTTTTAGCTAAAAGTCTGGATTGATATGATGTTGGAATACCCATAATTTCCATTTCTTCTTTTTTTATACGCATACCTAATTTTTCAATGAAATAATATGTAGTAGAACCAGTCCCCAATCCTACAATTTGTCCATCAGTTATTTCATTAGCTGCTTCATATCCAGCATTTTTTTTTAAGTTCATAATAATATAGCTCCAGTATTGTTTTTTTATAAATTCAATACAACTTTAGTTAAGTCATAATTTTTATAACATTTTTCAGAACATTTATGTTCTACTATTGCAATTTTACATTTATCTTTAGGATAAACTCCATTAGGATAACATAATTCCTGCATTTCACAATCAAAACCACAATTTTCTTGATTTAAAAATATGGTAGAGCCTTCAAATGCTTTTTTTGTATCAATTAATGCACATATTGGTGCTTTTTCAACAGTTACTACATTTACAGTATGTTCATCATGTAATTTACATTTATGAGAAACATCTTTAACATCAGTTATAATATAAAATCTTCCCTTCTCTAATGAATCAACACAAGTACTTTTAAAACGACAATCTTGACATTCAGAATTTGTTCCATAATGCTCAAAAATCAATCCCTTTTTTGCTAATTTTTCACCAATAAGTGTTATCATTTTTCTATCACTCCTGTTTTAATTGCAAGATTTTCAGCAGCTTCTTTAGTAAGTCCCCTGTCACCAAGTATAGTGTATCTTTCTTCACGAATAGTATGGGCTTTAGTAAGTGCTTCAACAATATATTCTGGTTCAATATTCAAATCTTCAGCAGTAGTTGGTGCATTAACTCTATTTAATGAATCTTTAATAAACTTCCAATTTTGACCATGCAAACACATCATTAAAATAGTTCCAACACCACATTGTTCACCATGTAATGCTGGTTTTGGCGTTATTTTATCTAACATATGGCTAAATTTATGTTCTGCACCACTAGCTGGACGGCTATTTCCTGAAATAATCATCGCAGTACTACTACTTATCAATGCCTTTACAATTAATCTAGCACTTTCTTGCAATCCCTTTTTTATAATATCTGCAGAGCCAACCATCATTTTTGCACTCATTAAAGATAATGAAGCAGCATATTCGCTATAATATTCGTTTAATAAACGATTTGATAATTTCCAATCTAAAATAGCATTATAATTTGATATTATATCACCATATCCAGCAGTTAATAATTTAAATGGTGCACTTGCAATTATAGATGTATCTGCAATTATACATATTGGTGATTTAGCAGATACTGATGTAACATTATCTTTATGTTCAATTGATGCTCTTGGTGAAGCAATACCATCATGAGATGCTGCAGTTGGTACACTAATAAAATCAATATTTGTTTCTGTAGAAGCCATTTTTGCAACATCTATAACTTTACCCCCACCAATAGCTAATATCAAAGAGATATCTTCTAAATTATTTTTAACTTTATTTACAGAATTCCAATCAGCACGATTAATTAAAATTGTTTCAACATTAAATTTA
>CADBMS010000219.1 GCA_902795935.1 uncultured Methanobrevibacter sp. | reverse complement strand
GCTATTAAAGACCAAGTTTTTAAATTATCTCATATTTATGTTTTAGATGAAATGGGAAGGAGATTAGATGCAAAATTAAGAGAATTAAGAAAAGAAGGTAGCCCTAATTCTGATTCTGATAGTAAATTAAAAGAATATAACAAGCAAGTCGCATTCTTGAAGTCTGAAGAAAAAAGATATGATTATCTAAAAGAAACATATGAAAAATTAGAAAAAGAAAGAGATACCTTAATGGATTCTTTAGGAAACACTCCTTCAATTAAGAAATCTGAAGAAAAAAGAAATAAAAAAATAGAAGAAAAAGAAGTATTCATTGATTCATTAAATGATAAGAAACAAGCTTTAAATGATAACATTATTAAAGAAGCACCAAAAATTTTAGCACGTGATGCTTTTATCAATACATTGAAGATCATTGATGAAAATAAAGACGATTCTTATATTTATCCAATAGATGAGACAATTTTAAACGATTCTATAAATGATGGGACTTGTAAAGTTTGTGACCGAGAGATAGATGATGATTTAGTTGAAGTTTTAAGAAATAAAAAAGCAAAATTATACCTTATTTCTCCTGAAGATAAGATTATAAGTGACCATAAAAAATATTTCAATCGTTTTTCAAATACTAAAGAAAAATATTTAAAAACAGAACAAAGAATTCAAAAAGATATAAAAACTTTTAGTGATGCTATAGAGTCTTTAGAAAAAGAGATTAAAGAACTTTATGAAGCTGTAGAGTTAAATAAACATCTTAAGAAAAGTATCGATCGAAGAGATGAATTGGTAAGAATATTACCTGATAAGAAATCAGAGTTAGATAGTATAAAAAATAATAATGTCTCTTTACAGAGAAAAGTTGATAAATTGCATGAAGACTATCTTAAATTACTTTCTGATGAAGAAGAATATAATGATATCTTAGCTAAAATTAAATTATGTGATGATGCATTAAATGTTATTAATAATGTTAAAGAAGACATGATGGCTGATACAAGAAAGGTTATAGAAGAATCTACAAATGAAAAATTCTTTAATTTAATTAGAAAATCACAGTCTTTCGGTTGTATTAAAATAAATGATGAATACCAAGTCAATTTATATGATGAAGAGGGACGTGAAGCTTCAGCTACTGCAAGTGCCTCTGAAGTTGAATTATTAGCATTATCTTTTATTTTAGCTATTCATTCTGTTTCCGGATTTGAATCTCCATTAGTTGTAGATACTCTTTTAGCTAGAACCAGTGGCCAACAAAGGTTGAATGTTTCACAGAGTTGTTTAGATGTTAGTGAAGAAAAACAATTATTATTGTTTTTACTTGAAGAAGAATACTCTGCACCTGTCAAATCTTTATTTAAAGAAAATCATGTTTTAGAATATATGTTAAAAGAATCTGAATCCGAAAAGCAAATTGAAATTAGGGAGATGAAATAATGAGTGGAAAATCAAACCATTTTTATATAGAAAAGAATTATGTTGATTTTTTTAATAGATCTGAAATTTTAAATTCTCCTAGAACCGAGGGTATTGTTAAGAGAGAAAATTTTCTATTGCTAGCAGCATATGGATTTTCTATTGGTTACAAAACTCCTTTTGATAATCCAAAAAATCAAGGAAACGATACTTTTGTAATGAATCAATTAACTGATGAGGAATTAGCATTATTATATGCAATAGCTATTTCTGACACTGGTGAATTAGATGTGGTTAATGATGATATAAAAGTTGCAGATATTGCTATGGAATATGCTAATACAGGAATTTTAGAGCTTAAAAAATTAGAAGAACATTCTGGAAAAGGAAATAGAATTAAGACTTTCCAAGCTGAATTACTTGATTTCATAGAAGATTTTGATAATTAATGATACTATGTCTGATCGGCCTGTTTTACTCGAAAGCGAATGTGATTATTCGATACACACAAATGTAAATTTAGGTAAAAAAATTAAAGATGTTCCAAAGGGATGGGCTTTAAATTTATTTGATATCCGTGAGTTTATTCCTATTTTGCGATATGAATTTGAATGTTATATTAGAATAAATAATGTTATTTCACCATGTAAGATTAGAATAAATCCACGTTTATTTTATAAGGGCAATCCTATGAAGGAATATCTTAGGAAACAAAAAGCTATTGATCCAAATAAAAAAATAGATTTAGAATTAAAGTTCAATAAGAAGGAATTAGATAAATCTTTAGAAGATTTTCATAATGAAAATTTGAATTATATTGATACCAAACTTTTAGTTGGGAAATCCGCTAATAGTAAAGGTTGGGGGCTCTCTCAGGATGTTAAAGCCCAAATATTCCCATTAGATGCTTATAATTATATGTATCCAGTTTATATTGATGGTATTCCTGTTGAAACAAGACTAAACATGCAAATTAGATTGTTTTATAGCAGTGAAGAATTAAGTCAAGAGTTGGCAAGGTTAGCTAAAAGAGATTCCAAACAAAAAGTGGATGCTAGGATAATACTCAATGAAGAATATTTACACATATCAAGAGGTTTAAAAGATAATCATTTATCTGATAAAAAATGTATTATTTGTGGAAATCTTATTGACAAAGATAGCCAAACTAATAAATGTTTTGATTGTTTAGAAAAAGAATTAACAGTTTTAAAGCTTAAAGGCATTCTAGATTTCTTTAATCCTTCAGATACTTTTTATGAAGAGGATTTATTGGATTTAGGTTATACTAAAGGTCAGATCATGGTTACTTTTCATAAATTAGAAAAATATCGTTTAGTTAAAAGAAATTGGGATGATAGTTTTCAACTAGAGGATGATAAAAAGATTCATAAATTTATAAAAGATTGGGGATAAAATGTATCCTGAAAACATAGTTACACAAATAAGAATATTGCCAACATCTTCATCTGATCCTGATTTTAAAGATGAAAAAGCTATGAAAAACTTTTTTTCAATTAAATTACCATTAAATGGTAAATTTCATTTTCATAGAAATAATGTTGCACAACCTAAAGGCACTTTAATATTATTCCAATACAAAAATGCTATAGTGGCTAGTGGAATAATGGAAAGTAGAAAAGATACTTTGGATGAAGGGTATAAGGGATATTATATCTTTAATAAAGATTCAATCAATCTTCTGACCAAATCTATTTCTAAAGATGAATTAAAAGATGCTGATGTAGGTTTTGAAAGATTTGGAAATACTTCTAAAAGAATTGATATAAAATATTTTAGAGAGATAAATAATCTACTTGATGAACACTTTGATGAAAAGTAGATTTTAATTAATTGAAATTTTGTTTATAATTTTAAAGGTGTTTAGTATGTCATTTAAGGAAATAGAATCCGAAATTAAATATGATTATGATTCTGTCAGTTCAGATATAGTAAATGAT
>CADBMS010000218.1 GCA_902795935.1 uncultured Methanobrevibacter sp. | reverse complement strand
GCACTCACTAAGCCAGTAAAATAATCTTTAAACATAGGTATACTTTTAAAATGTATTAAATAATACCACATATTTTGAAAAAATACTTTAAATAAAAAGTTTGATAAAAACACAGTATATTCTTTAATATTAGTATTTTTTCTAATAAAATATATTCTATTTCTACTTAAATAATATAATTCAAAACAAGGATTACTTGATGCACCATGTTTATGCCATATTACTGATTTTGGTTGATAATAAGATAAATATCCATTTAAAGTTCCTTGATATGACCAATCAGTATCTTCCCAATACATATAAAATTTTTCATCAAATAACCCTATTTTTTCTAATATTTCTTTTTTAACTAAAACACAAGACCCTGCAACATATCCTAACTGAAAAGGTTTAGGGTACTGATTTTTTTCAATTTCTTGATAACCTATTTGATATGACCTTGCTATTTTCAAATCTATTGTTCCGCCACCAGCTATTTGAATAATTTTTTTAGGGAAATCTTTATAAAAATAAGTTTTAGGACCTACAAAACCTATTTTATCATTATTTTCAACTAAATCTAATAATGGTTCTAAAAAATTAGGTTCAACAACAGTATCATTATTTAATAACAAAATATAATCTGTTTTAAGTTGATTTAATGCAAATTTCATTGCAACATTATTTCCTTTAGCAAACCCATAATTTTTATTATTTTTTATTAAAATTAAATCCTCATCAGAAAATTCATAATCCTTTAAATTATTTTCATTTAATTCAAAAATTGATAATTTTCCAGTTTTTCTAGATTTTATTATTTTAGGATTTAGATTGGAATATATTTCCGTTAAACCATCTGCATATTCATATATTTTATTTATAGAATCATTTGTAGAATCATTATCCACAACTATTATTTTTATATTAGGATAACTTATTTGAAATACAGATTCTAAACATTCTATTGTATTTTCCCAACCATTCCAATTTAATAATATTATTGTAACTTTAGGATTCATAAAAACCATGTCTATTTATTAACTAACTCTTTAAGCATTTGCAAATCTTTTTCATCAAATACTTTAATTAAGAACACCATTATAAAATAGATTATTGCACCAATTATTATCATGAATATAATATTTAAATGTATAATTTGTAAAATTATTGCCATAATTAAACTAGCAAATAATAATTTAAATACAATAGCTAATATTTTTTTTTCTAATTTAAATGGAGTTTTTGAAATATATGATGTGAAAACTATGAAAATTAAAAATTCTGTGAGTACTGTCGAAATACTTGCACCAATAAAACCTAATAGAGGTATAATAATTAAATTAATTACTATATTAAATATTGCACCAATACATGTAATTTTTGTAACAATTAATTGTTTGTTACATGAATTTAATAAATTAGATGTTAACCCATTAACATACATGAACACTACAGCCCACATTAATATTTGTAAAGAAAAAACTGAATCTAAATATTCTGGAGAATAAATAAAAAAAATTATTTCTTTAGCTAAAACAGTTACACCTACAGCTATAGGTATTCCAATTAATAATAAATATTTAATTGATCTATGGTATGTGAATTTTAATGCATCCTTAGATTTTACAAAAAATCTACTCATGACTGGAAATATTGCAGCCATATAAACTGCATATATTGACGTCAAAACATTTAATAGCTTATATGAGGCATTATACAAACCTACAGAAATATCTCCTTGTATAAAAGATAACATAACAGTATCTATCCAAAAATAAATTGTAGTGAATATTGCTGTAACTCCAAAAGGCAAAGCATATTTAAATGTATCTTTATAAAAAATTAAATCAAAATCAAATACTGGTTTATCAAATTTAATAATAATCACAATTAAAGAATATAACAAAGTAACTATTGAAGTTAGCATATACCCCATACTTATTAAAACTACATCTCCTTTTAAAATATAAATAGAAACAACTATAGAAACTAATAATAAAGCACTATTAATAATACTACCTATAGTCTGAAATTCCATACGTTCATGTGCTTGAAATATTGCATTACATAACGATGTAAATGAAGTCAATATTGTATATACTGCTATATAGATTAATACCTGAAATGATAACCAATTATAATTTTTAATAAAAGCTACAAAAATTAATGAAACAAAAGACAAAAAAGACAAAAATAATTTAATAATTGAAACTGTAGCAAAATATTTTCCTGTTTGTTTAGGTTCACGAGCAACTTCACGAATAGTATACGTGCTTAATCCTAAATCTGCAATTATTCCGAATATACTAGTTAATGCTATTGCAGCCGAAAGTATTCCAAAACCTTCAGCACCCAAATAATTTGCAGTGAATAATGTCCAAATAAAAGCCATTATACTAGTAAAAAGTGATGCAATGACAAGCAATCCAGTATTTTTTGCTACTTTACGCACCATATTCATACTAATATAAACTCCTTTAAAAAATAAATAAATAATATTATTCTTTATTTTGGAACCATACAATTGTTTCCCTTAATTGCTTTTCAAAATCCAAATCTGGTTTAAAATTAATATTTTTTAAATTATCAATATTTGCAAGTGAATGTTTAATATCACCTGATCTTTCAGATTCATATATGGGATTAATTGGAGAATTTAATATGTTTTGTATCATTTCAAATAATTCATTTATTGTTAAGGATTTACCTGATGCTAAATTTAATACACCATTATATTTTGATTTACAAGCAGCAATATTTGCATTAACTACATTTGACACAAAAATAAAATCCCTACTTTGTTCACCATCACCATATATTATAGGCCTCTCACCAGATAATAAAGAATCTATAAATTTAGGTATTACTGCAGCATATTGAGAATTTGGATTCTGTCTAGGGCCAAATACATTAAAATATCTTAATGATACTGTATTTAAACCATAAACTTCAGAAAATATTTGACAATAATATTCAGAAGTGGTTTTAGTTACTGCATAAGGTGACTGTGGTTGAAGCCTCTCATTTTCAGATAAAGGCATATTTAAATTATCACCATAAACAGCAGAACTTGATGAATTAACTAATTTTTTAATATTTGAATCTAAAGCAGCATCTAATACTTTTAATGTTCCAGTAACATTAATTTTATTAGATTTTAATGGTTGAAAAATACTTAAAGGTACACTAGCCATTGCAGCTAAATGAAATACATAATCTTTATTCGAAAATATTTCTTTTAAATTTAATTCATTTATTCCTCCAACAATAATCTCTATATTATCATGATTTGAATTTTTAAGATTAGATTCAGAACCAGAAGATTTATCGTCTATAATAGTTACATTGTTATTTTCAACTAATTTATCCACAAGATGTGATCCAATGAACCCTAAACCACCAGTAACAACTATATCTTTATTTTTCATAGTAGTTTATTCTCCTAAAAAAATATAATAAATATTACTTATTTAATAACAAACGGATGTGATTAATTAATTCATCTTTTGAATTTGAATCTTTTAATGCAAATTCTAAGGATGTTTTTAACCATTCAACTTTATTTCCAATATCATATGTTTTACCATCAAACACCACACCATAAATTTTATTTAATTTACGCATAGCATCTGTTAATTGTATTTCTCCTCCAAATCCCGGAGGAACATCATATATATGATCCAATATTTCATTTTCTAATACATATCTACCCATTATCGCTAAATTAGATGGTGCTTCTTTTATAGATGGTTTTTCTATCATATCTTCAATCGAATAAATATTATCTTCCTTACATTTGCATTTAATTATACCATATCTTTCTACCTTATTTTCTGGTACTTTTTCCACAGCAATAATTGAATTTTGATATTTATCATAAACATCTAATAACTGTTTAGTACAGGGTAAAATTGAATTAGATGTTGTAATTGTATCTCCAAGAAGAACTGCAAATGGTTCACCACCAATATGCTTTTTAGCACAATATATTGCGTCGCCTAAACCTTTTTGCTCTTTTTGTCTAACATAATATATATCAGCTAATTCTGTTATCGATTCAACAATTTTTAAATAATCTTCTTTTCCATTTTCTTTTAAAGTATATTCTAATTCAAAAGATCTATCAAAATGGTCTTCTATGGATCGTTTTCCTTTACCTGTAACAATAATTATATCATCTATTCCTG
>CADBMS010000217.1 GCA_902795935.1 uncultured Methanobrevibacter sp. | reverse complement strand
TTCTGGTAAAAAAAGAGAACCTGAAATAAAAATTCTTGCAGGTTCTCAAACTGAAACTATACATAAAGAAAATAATTGCAAATTTAAATTAGATGTAGCAAAAGTAATGTGGTCTAAAGGGAATGTAAATGAACGTATAAGAATAGCTAAATTAATACAGGATAATGAACGAGTTTTAGACATGTTTGCAGGAATAGGTTACTTTACAATCCCCATAGCAGTACATGCAAACCCAAAATGTATTCATGCAATAGAAATAAATCCAGTATCATTTAAATATTTACAGAAAAATATAGTCTTGAATAAAGTAGAAAATATAGTTAAACCAGTTCTTGGAGATTCAATGATATTAGCACAACAATACAAAGTTGATCGGGTACTAATGGGATATATAGGAAATACTCATGAATTCCTAAAGCCTGCAATAGAAGCAATTGATGGTGAAGGAATAATACATTACCATGAATCAGTCCCAGAAAAAATAAAATCACAAAGACCAATAAATCGTATAAAAAAAATAGCTAAAGAAATGGATGTAGAACTATTAAATGAACAGATAATAAAAAAATACTCTCCAGGGGTAGTTCATTTAGTAATAGATGTTAAAATAACAAAATAAAGTATTTAAATCAAAAATTAGCACCATATCTTGAATTAATATCTTCTATCTTTTTCAGTATTTTTTCACTCAAAAATTCAGAATTAATATACTTTTTATAGACAGGTAATCTTTCAACCATATTAAAACCCGCTTCAAAAGTTATATTTCTTAATTTTTCAATTTCAGGCCATGGAGCTTCAGGATTAACAAAATCTTTACTCACAGGTGAAACACCTCCCCAATCGTCAGCACCAGCTAATAAAAACATTTGACTAGTTTCATTGTTTAAATTAGGTGGGACTTGAATACTAACATCAGGGAATAATAAATTAGCCACAGCAACAGTTTTTAAAATTTCTAAAAATGAAGGTTCAGGATGTTTTTCCATAGGGATGCCTGGTTTAGATCGGAAATTCTGAATAATAATCTCTTGGATATGTCCATATTTGTCTTGAATTTTTCTTAGTTTTAATAATGATGAAACTCGTTCTTCAATAGTTTCACCAATACCAATGAGTAACCCCGTAGTGAATGGAATTTTTAATTTACCTGCATTTTCAATAGTTTCAATTCTAAGTTTAGGGTCTTTACCTGGACTTAATTCATGAGCGGGAGTTTTCATTAATCGGGGGCTAACATTTTCTAACATTAAACCCATAGAAGCATTAACTTCTTTCAACATTTTTAATTCGTTTTTACTAATAATTCCACAATTAGTATGAGGTAATAACTCTGTTTCTTTTAAAGTTACCTCTGAAATATGATATAAATATTCAGTCATTGTATCATATTTCATTTTATTTAATTCATCTTGAATAGAATCAATTTCATCTGAACGTTCACCAAAAGTAAATAATGCTTCTTTACATTTATATTTATCAGCATTTTTTAGGTTCTTCATAATTTTAGATTTAGACATTATAAGTTCTGCAACATCTTCAGGGTATTTTTTAAAAGTACAATAACCACAACTATTTCTACAAATATGGGTTATTGGAATAAAAACATTTTTGGAAAAGGTTATGTTGTTATAATTGCGAATAGAATTACTTTTTTTAAGTAAATCTAAAATATCCTCGTTTTTAGATTTTAAAAAATCTAAAATTTCAGAATTTTTCATGAAAAATCTCCATAATAAATAATTTAATTTAAAAAGAGTGTTGTGGATATAGTTAATAAGTTTATTCGTTTTGAACATCAGAAATAACAATTTCAACAAAACAAGGACCAATACCACTTTTATCTTTCCATAAAATTAAAAAAATGCCCAATTTATTTGTTTTAGCTAAACGATATTCAACTGCACAACCCATATTTTCAAATGACTCTTTCATTTTATGGATGCCTGCAATGTTTGTTTCAGTATTAATTTTTTCAATATTACGTATATGTTCATCCATAATTCCAATTAGTGAACTTGCTTCTTCACTAAATAAATCAATATTAATAGCATCTATTTTATTTAAAACATTATCTAACTCATTACCCATATTTTCAATTTTTAATCGTTTTTTTGATCTTCCTCTCACAATTAAAATATGTTCTGAGTCAATAGCTGGTTTAGACCCATCAAAAGCTTCTAATTGTCCCATTATCATACCAGCAGTTTTATTTATAATCATCATATTCATCAAATCCAAAATTTACACATATTCAATTAACTATAATAAATTAAGAAAATAAGTAATGTAATATCTAGTTTTCTATTTTAGATATTTCATTTCGTAATTCACCCATTGTAGCTATTTTTTCAGCAAAAGCATTATGTCTATGAATGCTTTCTTCATTAATTTGTCGTATAGTTAACATAGTGTCATTAGGTAACTCTGTGAATGTTTTAACTATTCTTTGAATCATATTTCTAACACAATCTTCAACAAAAACTGGATTTTTATGTGCATTAAGCACAATAGCATTTTCATCTGGACGTTTAAGTAATTCGCATACAGGTGAACTCATGGAAGATTCAATAATTTCAATAAGTTTTTCTGCTTTAATAGTTTGTTTTTCAGGCACTTCAATCATAATCATTCCACGACCTCTTTGGTTGTGTGATGAAAATGAAACACTATCTAAAACTTTTTGAGTTGTTTTTTCATCTAAAAATTCAAGTAATTTTTGCTTAGATGATTCTTTAACAGATTCTTGAGCACAAGGGCAAACAGTCATACCAATTACTTCTATTCCAACCATTTTACGAATAACTACATTTTTATCTTCACGATATCCAATAGCACTTGCCATTAAAGTACTCATTTCTTGTGTATTCTTTTTTGTAACTGGTGACTTTCGTAAAAACATGAATTCACTTTTCATACTAACTTCTACACGTTTAGCATAAGTATGTTTTTCAAGTAATGAATTAACAATTTCAGCACATAATGATTCAACTTCAATTGCATTTTCTTCTAATTTTTCTTCTAAAACTTCACTTATTGCTTCAGGGTTTCGAGACATATGAATTCCTTTTTGATCTCTTGGAAGGTCTACAAATGCATCGAATTCTGGTAACAATATAATTGGTCTTTTCTGATTTCTTTCAATTTTCAATAACTTCTTAACTCCAGTCACACCTACTCTTGTAAGTTGGATTGGAATATTAGGAGTATCATCTTGTGTATCTGGAAGACAAACATTTTCCAAGTTAGTCACCCCGTTAATCTTGATGATAAACTATCAAGTGTTTCTGGTAATAATTTATTAATATTAAGTAAACAATCGAGTTATAATGGTTAAACATTAATAATTAGGGATTGATTAGTTAATGTTTATAAATTCATTGTTCTTATATATAACTTTTATTTGTTAATCTAAAAAATCAATACATATTATTTTTATAAAAAATATAAATTATAAAGCTAAAATTCTTTAATATATATTTAAAATTAAAATAAAAGGAATTTCTAATATGATAAAATGTGAATACTGTGGATATGAAATATCTGATGATAATGCTAAATTTTGTTCATCTTGCGGTAAGCCAATAAAAATAGAAACTACAAATAAAATCACTTTGGATAATTTAAATATTATTAATATGCAACTTAAAAGTTATGATTCTGAAGAATTAGAAAAAACAATAATTAATTATTATTTCTCTCAAAACCAAAAAATATTAACACAAGACACAGATTACTGGGTATACATGATGGCTCTATTATTTTGGGATATAATATTCATGAAAACAGATACTTGTACTGCTGTTAAAATAGATAATCCTAAATTTGAAGGATTATACCAATTTATGTTAAATTACACTGGACTTCCAAATGATTTCTTTAAAGATGACTTTTATAAAACAAGACAAACCGAAATTAATAATAGATTAAATCAACTAATTAATGAAGATATATCTAAATTTATACTAGAATCATTCCAAAAAAACTTTGGAAAACCATCTAAACTAATTGCATTATGGGATAAATTTTCTAAAGAAGAATTAGTATTAATCACTGATAAAATAAGAAAATCAGATTTAATTAAAATACAAAAAAGATTAATTACAAACTTTATTGATACTAGGTCTACAATACCATCAACTATAGTATATGATGATAATAAAGCAAAATTAGTAGAAATTATAGATAATAAAGACTTATCTGTAAATCAAATAAAATGGTATAAATTCATAAAAGAGTTAGATGTGGAATTAGATTTATTAGTCTTTAATAGAAATGAAGATGAAATTAAAGAAATAATAAATAAATTATGAAAGAATCTAAGATATTGTTTCATTAATAAGTTCAACTAAAATATCTCCATTAATATTCTTTAAATCATCTTCTAAATGAATATTGGCTCCATATTTTTCTTGTGCACGTTTAGCAAGTAATTTTCCATTAATATCAGGTTCAGCTAAAACAAGAACATGTTTCTTATTATTAATTTTTCTTTGAATATCATTATTTATGTGCTCAATTTTTTTAGAAATTCCTTTAAGTGCGTTATCTGGTATTTTTGGATTAATTTCTTTCATATCATCAACAGTCAAAGGCACGCTTGCAACAACAATATTTTGAGCATTAATACCTAATTTAACAATATTCTTTTTAATATTATTCTTAGGAAGTATAATGAGTATATCTTTAGAGAGATTGTTCATTTTTTCTTCAATATTTTGTTTTTCTAAAACACCAAAATCTCTAAGCATATCATCAATATTTTCACGAACATTAATTAATTTTTCAGTAAATTTTTTAGCATTATTTAAATTTAATTCATGTTTTGGTAAACTTGAATAAATAAACTCTTCAAGACTAATTAACTCTTTAATGGCTTTTTCATAAGAATATATATTAATTATTCCCTCAGTAGGAGTTTTCATCTTTTCAATTTTCTTTGTTTCATTACTTGCTTTTATAATTAAATCTTCAGCTTGCTTCAATCGAATGTTATCCATAAAACTCCTCAATTAAACTAATTTATCATTTATAAATAATTATATAATAATTACTATAATTTTAACTTATAATATATTTTACTACTAATAAGTACAAAAATACATAAAATGTAATATAATATATTATCACATATATTATTAATATTGGAGATGATTAGATGGATGCTGATCCTATAAGAACAACTGTTGAAGAATTAAGGAAATTAATTGCAATCCAAAATTTTGTTGGAGAACCCGTAGAAACTGATGATAAATTGCTTTTACCTGTAATGAAAATGAATATAGCTTTTGGTGCAGGTAAAGGAACTTCTGGCAAATCATTATCAACTGAAAACGAAGAAACTACAGCATCAGGTATAGGTGGTGGAGCAGGAGCTTCTGTTGAACCTATAGCTATGGTTGTTGTAACTAAAGGAGTTTCAGGGTCTGAAGGAATTAAATCTTTAAATTTAACTAAAGGTAATCCAACAAACAAAGCAATTTCTGATGTGGGGTTAATTGCAACTGAATTAGTTAAAAACACTTTAGATACTATTTCTAAAAAAAGAGACAATAAAAAAGATTCAGTTGGCTCCGAAGAAAATAGCTCTGAAAAAGTAAATGTGGAAATTACTAATGAAGATGACAAATAATTTTCATGTTACTTTTTTTTTAAATTTAATTAAAATGCATATGCAAAATTTAGTAGTTTAATTTTATTTTTAATATATGGAAAAAAAACATTTGTTCACTTTATTACAGGTTATTGATAAAAATAGTAAGGATGATTTTTGTGGGTTGGATATTACTAATTTTATTAGCATTATTTTTAATAATATTTTTATCAATAATTGTTATTTTATATTTTGGATTTTCGGTTTCAGCAGAATTAAATATAAAAGAAATGTCTATTGAGAGTGGAATTGATTTTAAATGGTTAAAATTTACAATATATCATTTAAATTTTCCAGATGATGAAAAAAAACTTAAAGAAAAAAAAATAGATATTGAAAAAGAAAATGATGATGAAAAATTAACATTATCTGATAAATTAGAAAAATTTACATATATTATTAAATGTAAAATTAATCCATTACTGCCTTATATTAAAGAAGCATTAAATCCTTTTTTAGAATTTTTAATAACTGGTTCTAAGGCATTTAAATTAAATTTATTTTATCTTAATTTTATAATAGGATTTGAAGATACCTCATCAACAGCATTAACTGTAGGTTATATTTGGGCTTTTGCTTCAATTTTAAATATTTTTCCAGTAATTGATATTTCAGCAATACCTGATTTTGAAAAAGAAATCATGGACTTATATAGTAAAATCATAATTAAATTTTATCCTTTAAAAGTAATTAAGGCTAGCATTAAATTAATGACAAGAAAACCCATGTTAAAATTAATGTTTAATGTTGTAAAGGTGTTGGTATGAGTAAAATTATGAAAAACTTTTTTAATAATTGGTTAATTATTAAAGAAAGAGTTTTTAGTGAAAAATTTACTTATAATAATCTAGAATTTTATTCTTATTACCAAATATCCGGATTATTGAATCCTAATTTAGTTGGTGGAACATTATCATTTAAGCCATTAGCACTTATTGTTAAAGAAATTAAAAATAAAAATAATAATGATTATTTTTTGTTTATATTTGATAAATCAGTTATATCAGAAAAAATAGTTGAAGATTTTGTTGTAAATATATTAAAAAAGAAGTAATATGATTAAAAATAATTTTAATCGTATTACTCCTTTTAGTATGATTATTCCATTTTATTTCTAAATCATTTTTGAAGATCCAGTATCTTCTGTTACAATATTAAGCACGGTTTGTGTGTAAGTTCTTTGAACTCCAGGTTCTCTGAGTAAATCTTTAACGAAAGAATCTAATTCAGTCGTATCTCTGAATTTTGCAATTAGCATAGCATCATATTCTCCAGTAACATCATATACTGCTAATACATTTTTATGATATGCTGTTTGGGTTTCCCAATTTTTTAAAGCACCACCTTTAACTCTAACACCAATTATTGCAGTTAAATTATATCCTAAACTTGCATGATTTATTATTGGAACAAATTTGTTTATAACACCATTTTTAACTAATTTATCTACTCTATTATGCACAGTCCCTACAGAAATTCCAAGATCTCTAGATATTTTTCTGTATGACATTCTTCCATCTTCAGTTAATAAATGAATTATTTCTCGATCCATTTCATCTATTTTGACTGTTGATGGTTCAATTCTTTCCATCTTATCACCATATTATTTTCATAATTTACAATTGATTTTAAATCAGAAGTAAAGTTAATATTTTTTTTTAGTAAATTCTATTTATAATAATTAACTAAAATGATAACATCTACTTTTAATTTCTTTAATTAAATAGAATATTTCTAGATATTATAAATATTATAAATGTTATCTACTATAAAATGCTATTGTTTTGTTTGATAAATATATAACTATTATTAATTTTTTGTATTACATTATTTTACTTATTAATTGAATTAATGTAAAATAAACTTTAATTAAATATAAAAAATAGGCTTTGTAGAAATCCTATTTTTTTATTTTTGTGTTGTTCTGTAGATGTTGTAGATTGTGTTTTTGAGCTTTGTTTCTTTGTTTTCTAGTGTTGTGCTTTTACAGTGGTTTGTACCTTGGAATAATCTTTTTATTACACTTATTATTGATTATATATTGTTTCTTCGTGAATATATCTTTTTTCTATATATTGATTGTTATTTAATTGGTAATGTCCTGTTTTACTCTTTTTTAAGTGATATTTGCTCAAATACATTTGGTTCTTCATTTATACATTTTCTTATGAGTTATGTATCGTATGCTTTGTCTGCCAGTATATATTTGGGTTTAAATTTTTTTGTTTGACGTATTGCAGGTATTGCAAAGTTTGTATCATATTTTAGTCCTCTTTGAACCATATGATGTAAAATAAAACAAGAATCAACATCAATAGTTATATGCTTTTTTTACATAACTTTTGCACTCTTTTTTACGTATTTTCGTATAATATTTATCTGCATAATCATTAGTAAAACTAGTATCATCTAAAGCAATTAATTCACAATATTTAATATTTTCAGATATTGATTAATGTATTAATGTCTTTTAATTTACTTTCTGATAACTTTTAGAAGAATTTTTGAATTGTGGTAAAATGTGGGGCTTTTTTAATACCTAAAAAATTTTTATCTTGTCAGATAAACTTAAAATGTCAATTATTTTCCCGTATGTCTGTTTTATATAGATTTCATTGCTAAAATAGTGAATAATACTGATTTAGCATATAATTTTTTACTAAATCCATTATAATATCTTGAAAACATGGTACTTGCATAATGCTATGTTTTTTTTCAATGAATTTAACTAGTTTATTGAAGTTAAATTCAATTTTATTGTTTTTTAGAAGTCTTTTCACATTTTTAGTAAATTGTTTTTCTAATCCAAAATCCGAAATATTTAATTGTTTTGAAAACAAATATGTCCTTGGAGAATTCTTTAATTTTGATTTCATATTATTAAATACCATACATTTTACTATAAATAATTTATTACAAGTTATTTTTAAAATACTAATTATTATTTCTGGTGTAAATAAAATTAACAAAAATTAAAAGAAAAATAGTCAAAAAAGCATTTCAACTGAAAAAAAATAAAAACTAAAAAATAGGGGTTCTACAAAGCCAAAAAATAAAAAAAGAAGTATATTTATATGTTTTATAAATAAATTATTGTATTAGTCGTATGCAATAAATAATGCCATACTTCTACTTTGGAAGCAAGATATCCATGCATTTGCTATTATTGGTACAATTAAAGTCCAACTTAGTAAAGTAGAAATACCGCTAGCTACAACTCCAATAACAATTATTGCTATAAGCCAAACAACATATTGTCCTATTCCAATTTCATTAATAATTGCCATTATTTTTGTGAAATCAAATGCAGCGACAAAATTATCTTCAGTAATCATATTAAATAGTGAAATAAATTCAAATGCCATTATTATAATCGCTATTACAAAAGCTATTAGTGTTAGTAATATTGTTAGTATATCGCTTCCAATTGCAGCTCCAATAGTAATTGCTAAAAAAAGAATGATTGTAACAACTATTCCATATATAATTCCAACACCGATGTATTTTAATCCATCTATATACATTTGGCCCAAGTCATCAAATTCTGGAAGTTCATTATATCCTTCAGCACTTTCTTGAATAATTCTGTAGAGATAACCTGCGAATAATGGTATAGGTATAATCAATATGCATGAAATCATTATTAATGCCAAAATTGCAAAATTTTTAATTTCAGTTAGCGGATACTTAATAGAATCCATAATATTGTCCATAAGATCCATATAAATTCCTCCTTATTAATTATAATGTTATTCATTATTAAGTATAATATGTTTGCAACTTATTTTTAATATTTACTACTTATGATGTTATAGTTTTTGCCGAATTTTTTTATTTGGTATATGTTTTAGCATTGCTTTTGTTTTTTTGTTAAGTAATGTTTTTATTTGAGCTATTTAATGTTCTTTTTTTGTAAACATTTTAT
>CADBMS010000216.1 GCA_902795935.1 uncultured Methanobrevibacter sp. | reverse complement strand
TGAATAATAAGTATATAAAAGATATAAAATAAGCAAATGTATATGATAAAGCTATAGAAAAAATTCCCAAATCTAATATAAATGTTACTAAAACACCCATAAATAGTAAAATACTGTTTAAAATTATAGCAATGGCTTGAAATTTAACTTCTTCAAATGATTGAAAGATTCCGCTTAAAAAATTAACTAAAGACATGAATAACATTTCAATATAAAAAATCAATGTTATTATTATTGTTAAAAAAGAGTAATTTAAAAGATATAAAATAAGTAAACTAATACCTAACAATGCTACTGCTAAAATTAACTTAAATAAAAAGATATTATTTATATATTTATGTATTAAATCCCTATTTTTAGAAATTTCACGAACCAAATAGGTATTAATACCCATATCCATAAATATTGCAATTAAACTTGTAAAAGAAATAGAGAATGAAATTATTCCATAATCAGACACCCCCAAATATCTTGCAATGAGTATGGTCCATAAAAAAGCAAGACCACTTGTTATTATTTGTGATACTGATAACCAACTTGTATTTTTGAATATTGATTTAATTTGGTTCATTTAATCACTATTTAATTAATTGATTTAAACAATAAAAACGTTTTAATAAAAAACTTAAATTAAGTTTCTACTTATACTATAAGTGTAAATTTTATTTAATAAATAAAAACTAAAATTAATTAATATCAAATTAATAATTAAAGTTTAGATTAATATATATTAAAAATAATTTAAAAATTAGACATGCATTTCAAGTGTAAAAATAATTAATATAGAAGGTCATTGATTTATGAATAAAGGAAAATTAATTGGTATTGGTGTTGGACCTGGAGATAGTGAATTATTAACTATAAAAGCCAGTAATGTTTTAAAAAAAGTTCCTATAATATGTGCTCCACGATCAGCTAAGGATAAACCCAGTATTGCATTGAATATTGTTCAAGATATTTTAGATGAAAGAATATTAGAATATAAAACATTAGAACCTGTTTTTCCAATGATTGAAAATCAAAAATCATTAAAAAAGTATTGGCAAGAAGCAGCAAATAGTGTTGTTAAATATTTAGATGATGGTTTAGATGTTGCTTTTGTTACTTTAGGTGATCCTAGTATTTTCAGTACATTTTCATATTTACAAAAAATTATTAATGCTAAAGGATATGTTGTTGAAACTATTCCTGGAATTACTTCTTTTACAGCTTGTGCTTCTAGTGCAGGCATTAATCTTGTTGAAAAAGATGAAATTCTTGTTGTTATTCCTAAAGTTGATGAACGTTTAAATGATATTTTGAGTTTAGGAGATAGTTTTGTTATTATGAAAACTTCAAGACATAATGATGTTCTAGAAGAATATGTTAACAATGATTCTAGAGAAAAAGAAGTTGTTAGTGTTCAAAATTGTAGTATGGAAAATGAAGTTATTAGTTATGATTTTGTTAAAAATAAAAAGTATTTATCCACAACATTGTTAAAATTTAAAAAATAAATTTTATCTACTGAATGTTAGTATCATGCACTACAAATAAACAAAATTCATCTCCTTTTGCATAACATTTTGTTTCTTCCACATATACTTCTTTTTTTAGTGTTTGTGAGAATGTTGATTCTAATATTCCCACATCTAAAGCACATGCAGATTTATTCATTTGAGGCAATAATCCACATTCAAAGCAGTCAGATATTTTTATTGTTATAGGATTTGTACTTTCTAATGTTAATGTTCCTAAACCATTTGATTGCCAAAATTGTTTTAATTGATTTATTAAGTCTTCTTTTGTTGTAGGTTTTAGTTTGTGATAAATTACTTCCCCTATTCGAATTCCACTTTGTGTTAATATTGGATCAATGTTTATTCCTTTTTTAATCATTGTTACTCTTAAAATGTGTAATGTTAATTTGAAAAATTCGAATGGATCTCCATGACTCACTATTTCATTTAATAAGAATTCTACTTTTTCTTCTTCACGTTCCCATACATTGTATTGTTCTAATGTTCCCATGTATTTTGCGTTGAGGCAGAATATTTTTTTTCTTTGATCAGTTGGGTGGAGTTGATATTTTATTAATCCTGCTTCTGTTAGTGATTTTAGGTGGGCAGATATTGTTGATTTTGATTTTTCATTTTGGTTAACTATTTCATTAAATGATAACTTCCCTTTTCCCAACTGATTCAATATATTTATTTTTATTGGACTTTTTATTGTTTTTAGGCCTTGTTGTGTTGAAAATATTAATGTTGGTTGTCCCATACCCTTTGCTTGCATATTATTCATCTCCCCATAACTTATATTGTTTTTTGTTTTTTCAAATATATAATAGTTCGTATAATATAGGAATGTTTGGTTAGTAACGAATAGAAAAGTATTTATATACATGGGAACAAAATAAGAACATTCGTTAGAACACGAACTAAAAAGAAAATTATAACGGAGAAGATGTGAATGAAAGCTAATGCAAAAAAAATAGGCGAAGGAGTATACTGGATAGGAGTCCTAGACTGGGACATAAGAACATACCACGGATACACCTTAGACGGAACAACATACAATGCATATTTAGTATTTGGACAAGACAAAGTAGCTTTAATAGATAATGCATATCCTGGAAATTACGATGAAATGATGGCAAGAATTGCTGATGCATTCCAACAAGAAGGAAGAGGCGATGTAAAAATTGATGTAATAATCCAAAACCACATTGAAAAAGATCATAGTGGAGTGCTACCTCAATTCCACAAAGAATTTCCAGAAGCACCAATATATTGTACAGAAATTGCAATAAAAGGATTAAACAAACATTACCCATCATTAGAAGGTTCAAACTACATAACTGTTGGAACTGGAGATACTTTAGATCTTGGAGGAAAAACTTTAGCATTTTTAGATGCATTCTTATTACATTGGCCAGACAGTATGTTCACATTACTTGTAGAAGATGGAATATTATTCCCAAATGATGCATTCGGACAACACTTATGTTTCCCACAAAGATTTGATGATGAAATACCAGAATACATCCTAATGGATGCTGCTCAAAAATTCTATGCAAACTTAGTAACACCATTATCCAAATTAGTAACCAAAAAATTTGATGAAATCATTAAATTAGATTTATTAGATAAAGTAAAAATGATTGCACCTTCCCACGGACAAATTTGGACTGACCCTATGAAAATTATAGGAGCATACACTAACTGGGCAACAGGTGTCTGTGAAGACAAAGTCACAATCATATATGATACAATGCACTATTCAACACAAAAATTAACACACAGCTTAGCTGAAGGAATAATGTCCGAAGGCGTTGATGTTGAAATCTACTTCTTACACGAAGATGAAAGAAGTGAAATAGTTAAAAGTATCCTAACAAGTAAAGCAATTGCTTTAGGAGCACCAACCGTATATGACCAACCATTCCCAAGCGTAGGAGACATATTATACTACCTTAAAGGACTACAATTCAACAGAACTGGCAGAATTAGACCTGCAATAACCTACGGATCCATGGGAGGCCAAGGTGGAGCACCTGAAATACTTAAAGAAGAATTAAACAACTGTGGATTTGATGTTCAAGAAGCAGATGAAATATTCTATGTACCTAATGAAGATGAACTAGATAACATCTATGAAATCGGAAAACGATTAGCACAAAAAATAAAAAATGAATAAATATTAATATAAAAAAAAATATATTAACATAAGTTTATTAATCAAGGAGAAAAATAATATGGAAATTATAAACGAACATGAAATCGGCGCAACTAAAGGAACTGATATAGAAAAAGAAGTAGCTGCAAACTTCAATGGAGAATGCCAAGAAGTAGGTATGTACTTAGCAATGGCTAGACAAGCAACACGTGAAGGATTACCAGAAGTTGCAGAAGTATTAAAAAGATTAGCATTTGAAGAAGCAGAACATGCATCTCACTTTGCAGAACTTAATGCTGTTATTAAACCTACTCTCAAAGAAAACTTAGAAATGATGTTAGAAGGAGAAATCATGGCAAACAATGAGAAAAAAGCTGCAGCTAAAAAAGCTAAAGAATTAGACATTGACCATGCACACGACTTCTTCGACGAAAGTTCCAGAGATGAAGGTAGACACGCTAAAGCATTACAAGGAATGTTAGAAAGATATTTCTAAAATCTTAACAAAATATAAGGATTATTTAAGGATTATAACCTCAATATATCCTTTTTAAACTTTTTTTTAAAAATAAACATAATAAAGGAACTATAATATAAGCTCCTAAAAAAATATAAAAATTCTTTTCTTAAATTAATTAGTTAATTTATTTAAATTCTCTTGAGCATCCTCTGCAGCCAATATTATTGGATCTATAACCATAGATACTGGAGGAGCATATGAAAACTCCATATTTGCAAGTTCATCACAAGTTAATTCTTTAGCAATTGCAAGAGCCATAGTATCTATTCTTTCAGCTACACGCTCTTCAGCAACTATTTGACAACCAAGTATTTTACCATCAATATCACAAATCATTTTAACATCAATTGGTTTTGCACCAGGATAATATCTTGCCTTCGTTAATGCACGCTTTTTACCAGTGACAACATTCATTTTATTTTGCATAGCAGCTGCTCTAGTTAAACCTACCGCACCAAATTCAAGTTTTCCAATTTTAGACACCATTGCATTTAATATTGGATTAAATTTAGATTTAATACCCACAATAGTTTTAGCTGCAACTTTTGCTTGTCTAACTGCAGTTGATCCCAATGGTGATTGGGCATGTAATCCAGTGAACGCATCATAAGCTTCAACACAATCCCCTACAGCATAAACATCAGGCACACTTGTTTGCATATATTCATTAACCTTAATTGCCCAACGACCCAAATCACAACCTATCATTTTAGCTAAATTAACTTCTGGTCTAACTCCTGTAGCAAGTATAATCATATCTGTTGGAATTACCTCATCACCAAACACTGCAGACTCTACTTTAGTTTCCCCTCCAATTTTTTCAATTGGTTTACCTAATACCACATTTATTCCTTTATCTTCCATATATGATTGTATTATTTTAGCCATACCCGGGTCAAGAGACCTTGGAACTATTTGTGGCAACATTTCTGAGACTGTTACTTCTAAACCCATCTTTTTTAGACCATATGCTATTTCTAATCCAATTAAACCTGCTCCAGCCACAATTGCACTGTTAGATTTTTCTGCCCATTTGAGAATTTCTCTACCATCATTAATTGTTCTAATTTTGAATACTCCATCTAAATTAGTTCCTTCCATTGGAGGTACAAATGGTGATCCTCCTGTAGCAATTACTAATTTATCATAAGTTATTTCATCATCAATATTTTCATCTTCTTTAATTGAAGAATATTTTAATATTTTTTTATCATGATTTACAGCACATACTTCTGTTTCAGTGAGTATTTTGATATTTTTATCAAGATAATCTTTTGGTTTATGCATTATTATATCATCAAAACATTCAACATCTCCAGATAACACATATGGTATTGCACATGGAGAATAAGCAATATTAGTATCTCGAGTAATTACAGTTATTTCAATATCTTCATCATATTTTCGTATATTTGATGCTGTGGATAATCCCCCAGCTCCACCACCAATTATTACTACTTTCATGTTTAATTCTCCCCTTAGTTAACGAAATGAGCATTTTTGTTTAATAAGACATAATAGTTTAACAAATCTTATAATTAATATTTAAAGATATGCTTGTTTATGTGTATTAAAATTTTTTAGTGAAAAATAGTATTGTAGGGATAAAAATTTATAGTAAGGCCATTAATAATCCTCTTCCAGTTCCCCAAATAATATTTATTACTATGATTATTATTATGAATACTGATATTGAATTCATAAAAGGATTTGTTATTTTTTTAGGAAGTTTATAATTTAATAATTCATCCAACATTAAACCACCATCTAATGGTTTTAGTGGTAGTAAATTAAATGTTCCTACAAGGAAATTAAGTAGATAAATCCAATTAAGTAAATTAACTAGATAATACCATGACCATGGCAAATCATAACCCCAAACTTTAGCAACTTCTTCACGAACAATATTATGAGAAACAGTTCTCACACCAATATATGCACGAGACTTATTATTCGGATTCACAGAACTAACAATATTAAACGTACCCTGATTAGTTACAAAAGTAACATTATCACCAATCTTAATCCCCTCAAAAGACTTAGATAAAACTGAAGAATTAGTTATAGAAATATTATTAATACTTTTAATCAACATACCCTCTTTTAAAAACTCACTAGCTGGACTAGCAGGTACAACACTACTAATTTCAACACCATCAACTTCAAAAGTAGCAGGAACAATATAAAAAGAAATTCCCAACACAAGTAAACAAGCAATAGCAGCAGTGATTAAATTTGCAGTAGACCCTGCAGCATAAACTCTTAACTTAGCCAATGGTTTAACATTATTTAATTCTTCATCATCAGGTTCAACAAAAGCCCCAGGTAAAATTCCAAGTAATAAAACTCCAATAGATTTAATTCTAATCCCTTCAACACGAGAAAGGATACCATGAGCAAATTCATGAACTACAATCAAAACAACAAATCCTGCCAGACCATACCATAATGGAATATAAATTGGAGAACCTGGAACATCAACACCAGGAATAATCAAAGCAGCTTGAGGAGTTACAAATAATTGTTCAAGAGAGATTATTAACGAATAAAACATAATTCCCATAAAAATAAAACAAATAGGAATAAATAAATTCATAACCCAACGCCAAAACCGCTTAGGTTTGGCTAACTTATCAATAAAACCCCGTAATTTAGTAGTTTTAATCATGAGTAAAGGACCGTGAATATCAATGCTCTCTTTTCCTCTGAAAATAAATGCTAAACCCCAAATTACAATAAAAAATATTGCATAAAACCATAATGCATTCATATATCATACACCTTAATACTAAAATAATCAAAACACATAGATATTATGGTTTGAAAGAATCAAACAACAAAACATCACATGTTTCACCTTCAAAAACTCCCTCACGATTTTCTTCTATAACAATATATGCATTAGCCGACATAAGAGTACTTATAATTGTAGATCCCCTTGATAATTTAGGGTTTACAATACCATCTTCAACATATGCACGAATATAATCTATTCTACCCAAATTAGATGGTATTTTACGATTAGAAATACAAGTAACTAATTTATGATTATAATTTATATTTTGTAACTTAAGAATAAATGGTCTAACAAAAATATCAAATAAAACAAAAGCCGCAGCAGGATAACCCGACAACATAAAAATAGGTGTTTCATTCACAATACCAAAAGCAAAAGGCTTACCAGGCCTAGCTGCAATACCATGAACTAAAACTTCCCCAACATCCCCAACCATTCTTACAACAACATCACCTTTACTAACTGCAGTACCGCCAGTGGTGACTATAATATCATAATCAGAAACAGATTCAAGTAAAAGATTTCTAAAAACATTTTCATCATCAATACAATGTTCCATAGTCACATCAGCCAAGCAACTCTCAATTTTACCTTTCATTGCATAATGATTAGAATTAATAATTTTAGCTGGAGGTAAAACCTCACAAGGTTCAACTAATTCATCACCAGTATTAATAACTAAAACTTTAGGTTTCTTATAAACTTCAATCTTAGAATAACCAGATAATGCAACCATGGCCATTTCCTGTGAACGAATAAAAGTGTTCTCCTCTAAAATCAAATCGCCTTTCTTAACATCCTCACCCAAAAAAGCAACATTTTCACCAGGACTAACTGCAGATACAATATCAATCATACCATCATCTGAGGGTATTGTATATTCCTTCATTATAACTGCATCTGCACCTTCAGGTATTGGAGAACCAGTTGCTATACCAATAGCCAAACCCGATTTAACTTTTTTATCTGAAAAACTACCCGCTCCCACATAATCAATAACTTCTAAACTTACAGGATTATTATTAGATGCCGAAAATGAATCAGATGCAATTATAGCATAACCATCCATTGCAGATTTATCAAAAGGAGGAGAATCATGCAAAGTTAAAACTTTATCAACATTAACTCTTTGATAAGCATCATCTAAATCAATGACCTCACTATCAGTTAAAAACTGATATTTAGAAATAATATCAACTACATCATTCACAGACATAAGTTCTGAAATAAACATAATAACAAGTATCCCATTTTTTCTTTAATAATAATTTATAAATGCTATTTTTATAATAAAATTAATTATATTAAGGATATTAATATAAGTTTACTTATTTACCATATTATTTTAAAAAAATAGTAGATTAATTTTATACTATAAATTAATAAATTCATAAAAAATACTTTTAATAAACATATGGGGGTTTAAATGACTACAAGCCCAGAAAATATGATTGAAATAAAATCATTATACAAAAAATTTGGAAAAATTCAGGCCCTAAATAATCTCAACTTAAACATAAAAAAAGGAGAATTACTTGGAATAATTGGCCACAATGGTGCAGGAAAAACAACAACAATACGAATAATATCCTGCATACTACACCCCGACAAAGGAACAGTATTAGTTAATAATTTAAATATAAAAGAAAAACCAATTGAAATAAAAAGTATGATTGGATACTTACCAGAAGAACCAAACCTATATGAACGATTTACAGCATACGATTTACTAAAATACTTTGGAGAACTATATAATGTACCCTCCAAAACTCTAGACAAAAGAATAGATGAATTACTTGAACTTGTAAATATGAGTGACAGAAAACATGATAAAATAAATACATTCTCCAAAGGACTAAGACAAAGAATTGGAATAGCCAGATCACTTATACATGACCCAGAAATAATAATATTTGATGAACCAACAATGGGACTAGATCCAGCGACTGCAAGTTCAATAAGAAATTTCATTTTAACACTAAAGGGTAAAAAAACAATACTGCTTTGTACACACTACATGGAAGAAGCAGACCTCCTATGTGATAGAGTTGCAATCATAAACCATGGTGAAATTTTAGATATAGATACTCCAAAAAACTTAAAATCAAAAATTCATGGAGATTTAATACTAAATATTGAACTCAAAAAAGATGTAGAAACTGAAAAATTAAATAAAATAAAAAATATTGATGGTGCTGAAAATATTGAACTAATGGATAATACACTTACAGTTTCATTAAGTTCTGAAGATTTAATCTCTAAAATTATAACAATCTTAGATAATAATATTAAATCTGTAAATACTAAAAAGCCAACATTAAATGATGTTTTCATCCAAAGAATAAAAAACGAACAATGAAAAAAAATTAGGTTGCTAAGATAATGGCACGTTGGACTATTAGTAAATGGGAATTAAAAAACACCCTAGAAAGTAAAAAATTCTTAACAATATTTCTTGCACAATTAGTAGTGCTATTCATAATGGGCTCATTTTTCACAAGTTTCATGACAAGTATTGAATCTGAAGACGGCATCAACTTAAACCCATCACTAAAAGGATTTGGATCATTAGATATTAATGACAGTGATGGTCTTTTTACAAAAAATATTGATTCTGAAATTTTAAAAATAAAAAAAGCAAACACCACATCATACGAATCACTCAAAAATAGTGAAATTAATGGTTTAATAAATATAAAAAAAGATAATAAAACACAAAAAATGGATTATAATCTAATACTAGATTATTCAGATCCTAAAAGCATAGTTGTTAAATCAGAAGTTGAAAGTACCAGTAACAAAACATCTAAAATAATCACTCAAGAATTTATTAATAAAAACAAAACAACAAATTCAAATAATGAAGTTAAAGAAGAAACAAAAGGAGTGTCAATACCAGTACAACTCATTAATAAAATAATGACTGCCCTACTCCTATTTTTACCAGTATTTTTATTTGGAAACCTGGTTATAGATAGCATAGTTGGTGAAAAAGAACGTAAAACTGGAGAAATATTAATTGCAATGCCCATATCTAGGTCAAATATTATTTTAGGTAAAAGTTTAGGAATAATTTGTATAATGGCGATACAATTATTTTTATGGATTATTATAATGACTATTATAGGTTTTGATTTAGTATCACCAGCATTAATATACTTATTAATTATTTTAACTGCAATACCAATAGTTGGTGTTGGAACAGTTGTTGCAGTTTACTCTAAAAATTATAAAGAATCTGAAATAGGCAGTAACTTTGCATACCTAGTATTAGTAATAATTCTTATAATACCTGCACTAGCAAGTATTATTAGGCCTGGTTTTGGTACCAGTTCAACTATCACGTTAGTTATTAAAATTTTTTCAAAAGAATCACTAAGTTTAAGGGATATTTTCAATCCAATAATTACTGTTGTAGTTGTTAGTATAATAACCTATGGATTAAGTATTTGGATGTATAATAAAGATGAGATTATCTTTGGCCCTCGTCCAAAAATTATAAAATCTCTTTTAAAATTTTTAAGAATAAACAAGATTATAAACAAAATCAAAAGGTGAACCATGAAGCTTTTAACTATAGGCCGTAAGGAATTAAAGGACATCATATCCAATAAAATATACATATTACTCATTGTGGCCCAATTATTCATATTACTTGGAGCTTATGGTATGGCCTTTGTTAGTTCAATGGCGTTAGACGATAATTTAGCAGATGAATGGCGAAATACACAATACATACAAATAGGAATAGTTAATAACTTAAATAACAGCCCAATCTTTGATAAATTTAATGAAACTAATTTTGAGATTGTTATGTTAAAGGATGTGAATGAAGGCTACAAATTATTTAACAATCGTATGATTGGACTTATCCGAAAAGACCCTGATGGGAACTTAGTATTTGAAAGTAATCCAGGTAATCTTTTTTACATATTATTTTCTAAGAAAATTAATGAAATTTTTGATTCATATTACCTAGAACAAGAATTAAAAAATGAAGGATACACAAAATCTGAAATTAAAACAATAATAAAACCAATTAATCTTAATATTAGTGGAGTTAACGAAAATTCAAAAATCAAAATTAAACAAGAAAAATCCTACTTCGTTGAAATCATGTATGGAATAATGATCCCCTTTATTTTACTATTACCATTTTTCCTAGGAAGCAACATGGTTACAGACAGTATTGTAGGTGAAAAAGAACGTAAAACCTTTGAAGTTCTACTAATGACCCCAATTAAAAACAGTACAATCATAATATCCAAAGTATTACCAATCCTACTATTTTCATTAGCACAAAGCATAATCTGGATGTTAATACTCATATTATTAGAAGTTCCAATTTTACATATCATACCAATACTTATTTTAACATTCTTTGTAGGTTTAGCATTCATAGGCAGCGGAATTGTTATTTCAATGCTAGTTGACAGTACAAAAGAAGCCAACGCAGCAATAGCAGTCTTCCTATTCTTTGCAACATTTATACTTTATGTTCCATTATTCTTAAACATCACATCAATAGACAATATTATAAATTTTATTCCAACAGTAATCATGGTAACATTAAGTTCAACACAATTCATTGATTGGACATACTACCTACGATTTATTCCAACAATCCTAATCTCTACTTCCATATTCTTAATTTCAATAGTTGCATTTAAGCGCGAAAGAGCAATACGATTATAAAAATTTATTATTATCAATTTATCTATAATTAGAAATTCTTATTATTAAAACTTTTTTTGTTTGATATAATTCGTAATAAGATATACGATGTGTATGGTTTATTAACATAATACATTAAAACATATATATTGGAGGTGTTTATACTGAACAAAATAAATAAAAAGATTTTATTGTGTTTATGTTTATTGATTGTATTATCGATTTCTAGTGTTTCTGCAGCAGATAATTCAACTGATAATGAAATAAAATCACAAGA
>CADBMS010000215.1 GCA_902795935.1 uncultured Methanobrevibacter sp. | reverse complement strand
GACTTTAGATGATTATGCATTATATGTTAATAGTTATATAAGAACTCACAATATTAAGTTTGACTATATAATTGGTTATTCTTTTGGGGGAGCAGTAGCTATTAGATATAATATACTTTTTAATAATTTTCAAAAGATAATTTTAATTAGTCCAGCTATTACTAGAAATACAAATAGATCTGTTAAGTTTATTCCTACTCCTGAGATATTAAAACCACTTAGAAATGTTGTAAAAGATTTATATTTAAAATATATTGTTAAAAATAATTATATGATTCATGGAACTAAGTTTTTAAATGATTCATATCAAAATATAGTTAGAGTAGATTTAACTGATCAAATAACTAACATAAAACCATATAATTTAAAAATTATTTATGGTAGTGAAGATAATATGGTTAATCCTCAAAAAGTTATTGATTCAGTACCTAATGAGTATAAGAAAAGAATATTTATGATTTCTGGTGGAAATCATGATATTGCAAATACTCATTTTAAGGAAATTTTAGATATTATTAGAAAATGATAGACATATAATGTGTCTATTATTTTTTTATTTAAAATCGATATAGATTTATTATGTTATAATATGTTTACGAAGGTGATTATATTGAAAAAACTAGTTATTGAAGGTAGTAGAGAATTAAGTGGAACTATTAATATTAGTGGTGCAAAGAATTCTGTAGTTGCTTTAATTCCTGCTTCTATATTAACAAAAGGAAAATGTGTTATTCATAATGTACCAGATATCAGTGATGTAAGTGCATTAATGGATATAATGAAATTCTTAGGATCGGATATTCGATATGAGAATGAAACAATTTATATTGATAACAGTAAAGTAGAAAACAAATATATTCCAGATAATTATGCTAATAAGTTAAGAGCTTCATATTATTTTATGGGTTCATTACTTGGAGTATATGGAAAAGTAAATATTGCTTCTCCAGGTGGATGTGTAATTGGATCAAGACCAATTGATTTTCATTTAAAGTCATTTGAAAAAATGGGTGCTAAAGTAAAAGAAGTTGAAGGTTCTTTTAATATTACATCTAATGGATTAAAAGCTACAGAAATATTTTTTGACTTTCCTTCAGTTGGAGCAACTATTAATGTTATGATTGCAGCCGTTAGAGCGAAAGGTGTTACAAGAATATTAAATGCAGCTAGAGAACCGGAAATTGAAAATATTGCTAATTTCTTAATTTCGATGGGTGCTCATATAAAAGGTGCTGGAACAGGAACAATTGAAATAGAAGGTGTAACTAAATTAGGTGATGGAGAAATAACAGTTCTTCCAGATAGAATAGAAGCTGGAACATATGTTATTATTGGAGCACTTTTAGGAAAAAAACTTAAAATTAAAGGTGTTATCCCAGAACATATTGATTCGCTTTTATATAAACTTAAAGAAATGGGAGTTAACCTTAAAGTTAATGATGATATTATTGAAATATCCAAAACTAAAATGTTGAAACCAGTTAATATAAAAACTACTGTTTATCCTGGATTTCCAACAGATCTTGGACAACCTATGAGTACATTATTAACTCAATGTAATGGTGAGTGTGTGTTTGAAGAAACAATTTATGAAAATAGATTAAGACATATTCCATATTTAAATGCTATGGGAGCTAATATTAATACATTAGATAAAAAAGCTGTAATATTTGGTCCTTCTAAATTAAAAGGAAGAAAAGTTAAAGCTACAGATCTTAGAGCAGGAGCATCTATGCTTGTTGCTGGTATGATTGCTAGTGGAGAAACTACTGTAACTAATGTTGAACATCTTTTAAGAGGGTATGAAAGAATCGTTGATAAATTAAATGATGTAGGTGGAAATATAAAATTAATTGATGAATAGTAAATAATACTTGCATTTTATATATGTTTTGTTATATACTAAACCAGTAATGAATTTCTATGACTGACCTAGGTCATGGCGGAAGGAGGATTTAGATGAAAAAGAATTTACATCCAAATCAAGTTATGTGTACATTTAAATGTTCTTGTGGAGCTACTT
>CADBMS010000214.1 GCA_902795935.1 uncultured Methanobrevibacter sp. | reverse complement strand
TAATCCATTAGTTTTTAAAATATTTATCCATATAACATTAATAATAGAGAGTAAGTCACTCTACTATCTACCACATATTCCAAAAGTTAATCTTTTGATTTCCATCAAATGACTTTTGAAACATATATAAATCCTGATTTTCATCTTCACATCTGCTCTTCGAGAAGATTTTGCAAGATCATTCGATGGAATCCCGTGAAAACTTATATGATATGTCTTTTTACACACTCTTTACTTTTAGAGATATTTCTTTAAATGGTTAGGTCGTTTATAATTTCAGGGTCCCCCATATACACAGTTATAGTCTTATTTTATTTTTATGCCAAAAATTGTTTGAAAGTAATAAAAGAGATACAAACAATGTTTTATTTTTTTTATAACAATAAAAAACGAATTATTAATATTAAAATTTTATTAACAGTTAATACTTAAAAATAAATCATTGAATGCATAATTTTAATAATTTAACTTTTTTTAGAGATTAGATTATTTTTTAATAATTTATTAAATTAATTTAATTAGTATGAGTTTACAATAATAAATTGTGTGTTAATAATAAGATTTATATATCTGTTAAATAATAACGATATGTATGGATATAACATATCGTGGAGGTCAATAAAATGTCAGTGAATATAGATGATAGCAAATGCGGACACATATCTAATTGCCCTGCAGGAGGATTATGTGTAAAAATATGTGAAAAAGGAGCATTAGTTGAAGAAAACGATGCAATTGCAATATATCCTGAAAAATGTGATGATTGCGACCTTTGTATAGCAAATTGTCCAAATCAAGCAATAAGTAAAGCTTAAAACTAATTAAAGGTGGGTACATGATAAACATTCAAAAAGAAGGTAATCAAAAAAGAGAATTAACACACAATAATGAGCAATGTATTGGATGTGGAATATGTAAAGAGACATGTCCTACTTCTGCACTAAATTTAGGACCAATCTTACCAATTGCACGTGGAATAATTAAAATGGACAACATTAATATAAATCTAGACACATGCGCTATGTGTGGAATATGTGCAACATCCTGTCCTTTTGGTGCTTTAGAATTTAAAATTGATGGTAAATCTATAAAAGAAATCGATGAATATCCTACTTGGACTCATTATACAAAGATTATCAATGAAGAATGTATTTATTGTCAAACCTGCCAAACAATTTGCCCACAAGACACAATTACAATTTTACGTAACTTACCTGAAAGAAAAAATTTAGTTAGTGGTGAAATCGAAATCAATGAAGAAGAATGTATACATTGCGGAATATGTGCAGAATTATGCCCTGGAGAAGCAATAAGCGTCATACAAAATCCATATGGTGAAGGAGAAATTAAAGTATATACTGATGATTGTGTATATTGCTTAGTTTGTAAACGTGCTTGTCCAACTAACGCAATTAAAGCAGTATGCAGATCTTGTTCATATGGAGATTATGATATAAATAAAGAAAATGCACTAACCACTGGACAAACTCTACTTAATTTCAATAATTGTGTTAGTTGCGGTTGGTGTGAAAAAGTTTGCCCAAAAAACGCAATCGATATTGTTAAACCATTTGTAGGAACCATAACTAAAAAAGAAAGCGAAGAATGTCAAGGTGAAGGCTGTCATGCATGCAAAGATGTGTGTCCATGCAATGCAGTTAAAATTATAGATGGAACTAGTGTTTTCGATTCAAGCGTTTGTGTTCTTTGTGGAACATGTGTTAATGTTTGTCCTAAAAAATTAATTACAGTTAATAGAACTGAAATGAACTTAGAAAATATTAAATCTAATTCCTGGAAAGCACAACTAAATAAAATATTATAAACATTCTTTTTTTTATATATTATTGAAAAATATAAATTATGCAAAAATAATATCGATATGTCTAAAAAAACATGACAATCGTTACGGAGATTTTAAAATGGATAATAAACTAATAATAGCTATAATTGCAATAGTTTTAGTGTTGATTGTTGGAGGTGGATATTATTACACATCAACAACATCAGTAGATTCTGATAAAACAGATACAATAATAATTTATGCCGCAGATAGCCTAGCAAACCAAATAAACACTACAACTCAAAAATTTAATGAAAAATATCCTAATGTAAAAGTAGAAACCCACTTTGGTGGAAGCCAAAAAATGATAAAAGAAATAACTGAGTTAAACAAAACAGCAGACATTATGGCTTCTGCAGATTATGGATTAATTGATAAACGGTTAATGCCAAATAAAACAACATTCAACTTAAAATATGCAAGTAATTCCATGGTATTAGCATATACTGATAAAAGTGCACACGCTAATGAAATAAACCAAGAAAATTGGTACACAACATTATTAATGGATGATGTTAAACTTGGATTTGGAGATCCTAACTCCGATCCATGCGGATACAGATCTGTAATGGTACTAGAACTTGCAAGTATACTTGAAAATAAACCAGAAATATTCGAAATAATAACAAACAATAGTGCAATCACATTAGATGCTAAAGAAAATAATTACACAATTAAATCCCCTACAGATTTAAACCCAAGTGAAAAATTATTAATCAGACCTGATGCAGCAGCAGCAATGCCAGCATTACAATCTGGCGAAGCAGATTATGTTTTAACTTACAAAAACATTGCAGAACAACAAAAAGACTCTGGAATTAAATATTTAGAATTACCTGGCGAATTAGCATTAAATGACACCCAATATGAAAAAGATTACTCACAAATAACTTTAGTTGAAAATGTAAACAGTGACAAATCTAAAGATATAACTTTAAGCCCAATCGTATACGGCATTACAGTAATAAAAGATGGACCTTCACATGACTTAGCAGCAGAATATGTTGCACTATTACTCAGCCCAGATGGAAACAAAATAATAGAAGATAGTTATCAAGTCCCAATAAGTCCAGCAGTGCCTACTGAAAACTCAACAGATATACCTGAAGTGTTACAACAATACATCCAAAAATAAACCACAAAATTAAGAGTTCCTTATTTTCAAAATAAAATTTGGAATTCTTTCAATTTTTTATTAAATTTTAGGCTTTGTAGAAATCCTATTTTTTTATTTTTGTGTTGTTTGGTATATGTTGTAGATTGTGTTTTTGAGTTTTGTTTCTTTGTT
>CADBMS010000213.1 GCA_902795935.1 uncultured Methanobrevibacter sp. | reverse complement strand
AGGAGCCCTAATTATATCCCAAGGATTTTACTCAAAAAAGGCCATACAACAACTATCTGAGAACTAAAAAATTCAGACCCCTAAATTATTCTATTATTCACATAACAATATTCATAAATTTTTTAATTATTGGCATAAAAAGCCTTAAAATTTGGCCATGATATGATTTATCAACTTTACGAAGTAATTCTGGTATTTTTAATTGTTGTGGACATTTTGAATGACATATTCCACAACCAACACATAATGAAGGATCATGAGCCTTACCTGTGATTCCTAATATGTTAGAAGCATATGATATCCAATTTTGATTTATTCCAAAGAGTTTATTTTCAGGAAACATGTGCTTATCATTGTATAATTTAAAAATATCAGGTATGTATATTCCCTTTGGACAAGGCATACAGTAATTACAAAAAGTGCAATTTATTTTATTTAAACGTAGCATTACTTCTTTAATATCATCCAATAATTTATTTTCTTCAGAATTTAATGGGTTTTCAATATGGTTATTAGTTATTTGAATATTATCTTTAAGCATTTCTATAGAATTCATACCACTTAATACACAAGTAACTTCTGGAGTATCAAATATCCAACTAAGTGCTAAATCAACATTACTACGAGTAGTATTAGAATTATTTATTAAGTTTTCAACTTCTTGAGGCATGGTTCCTGCTAGTAAACCTCCTTTTAATGGCTCCATAATAATTACTGCCATATTATTTTGATTTGCTAATTTAATACCTTCTAAACCTGCTTGCATTTTATCATCCAGGTAGTTATATTGAAGTAATGTGACATCCCAATCATATAATTTTAGTATTTTTTTAAAATCATTATAAGAACCATGATAAGAAAATCCAATATTATGTATTTCACCATTTTCCTTTTTTTCATTAATAAAATCAAATAATCCAATATCAATTAAGTTTAAAACATCTTCATAGCTAATTACATTATGCAAAAAGTAATAATCAATATAAGATGTTCTTAAATTATTTAATTGGTTATTGAACATTTTATCCATATCTTCATAAGAATGAATAGCCATCCTATTCATCTTTGTTGAAAGATATACTTTATCTCGATAGTTTAAATTTTCAAGAATTTGACCCAAAGCTCTTTCATTTGAACCAAAACCATTACCATATAGATATGCAGTATCAATATAATTAATTCCATTATCTATTGCATATTTTAATTGTTGAGTTGCTAAATCAAGATCAATATTACCATTTTTTGTTTTTAGCCTCATTGCACCAAAACCTAATAGTGATATTTTATTACCATTATTAAGATTAAGTCTATACTCCATATCATCACTCAAATTAGTTATTTTAAGAATTCTTTAATTAAAAAATAATATAATTAATTATTTATAATCATCATTTATACCGAGATTAGTTGTGCTTAATTTTTCAACAACATCTTCATTATCATCTTTTATATATTCTTGGGTACTTATTATGTGTTTATGACCTAATGTTTTCTGTACTAAACTTAATTCTTCATTTTCATTTAATAATTGTATTGCTAAACTGTGTCTTAATGAAAATGGTGTTAATCTTTCACGAATTCTAGGGTCATACCCTTCTTCATCATAAATTCGTTCATCAGTTGCTTTACCTAATTTAGTGAACATTCTTTGTATTGTTCTTTTAGCTAACCTTGTTCCTTTTCTATTAATAAATAAAGGATCTTCTACTTTCAAAGACTCCCTATCTTTTAACATAGTTTTTATCGTATTATATGTATCGTAATTAATTCCAACATTACGTGTTTTATCCCTATTTTTTATATTTATGGCATATCCTGAAGGAGTTTCCTTTAAATTTTCTATATTTAATGCTACTAATTCTGATATTGTGGCACCTGTATTGTATATTACTTTAATTATTGCTTCATCTCTATGAACAATTTTTGAATCTTTTTTTCGGTACGTATTTGATTTTGGAATAGTTTTTAGTACTTCTTTTATTTCAGTAGGTTTGAGGTGTTTTGGTAGCTGTTCATTTTCAGTTTCTAAAAAAGATAAAGCATATTCAAAATGTAAATTTGATAATAATGGACTTATACGTAATAAATATTGATTTACAGTACTTGGACCATATTTTTTCTCAGTTAATAGCCAGTTTACATAATCATCAAGAGTTTCTTGTATATCATGGTTTGTTAAATTAGTTATTTTCTTAATAGATAAATATTCTTGAAATCTTTCTAACCCTAACTTATAATTTCCTATTGTAAACTCCGAATAAGGTCTTTTTTTTTCACGTTCTAAAAACAAATCTAATTCCTTTTTTAAATCATTAACAGAAACAATAATATTTAATTTTTCAGGCATAAAACATCACTAAAAGTTTTGATTATCTTAAAGAAAAATAATTAAATTAATTAATGAAAAATCTAATTATTTATTGTATAATATATTAATAAGAAAAAAATAGTATATAAAATATACATATTATCTAAATAAAATATTTAATCAAAATAATGGTGAAGAAAGAAAAATATCAATAAACAAAAATAATAAATTCTTTCTTACAAATACACGACGAATTTTCCCAATACCTTGCATAATTGAATGAAAGTTTAACTAAACTAAAATCATCTAATTTAAATATAAACAAATCAACACCACCTCTACCCATAATAGGAACCTCTGATGGAGTTTGATAAAAAGTTTTATTTAGAAAAATAGCATTACCCATATCCTTAGTAAAATTCCACGTATAACCTGTAGTTGGATTAGAATCTAAAGAAATAGATAAATCTCCTCTAGGAACACAATGAAAACTAGTGCTATTCTCAAAATCAGTACAAAATATGTTATATCCAAAAACAGCATCACAAGTGCCTGAAATAGAAATTAAGAACAGAAATACTAATAAAAAATTAAATACATATCTTTTAAAAATAAAAGTATTCACCTCCAAAAAAAATAAGTTATAATAATATATTTGAAATTATTTATGTTAAAATCAAATTTCAAATGTAAATATATTATCAAATTCTTAATATGACAAAATAAAGTTTTAAATTAACCTATATTTATTTTTTTGATTTTTCATGAAATTTTTTATTTTTTAATACTTAAGTATCTACATTTTCAACTTTCAAAATACATTTAATTACGTAGTATAATGAATGCCATGTACAAGATAAACATCAATACCAAAATTATTCCAATTTTACGATTATATTCTGATTTAAATTTACCATAAACAAAACAAATAACAGTAATTATTAATAAAAGAAGTAAATCAACGATTAAATTAGAACCTAAAGTTATAGGTGAAATAAAACTACTTAGACCTAATATAAATAATAAATTAAATATATTTGATCCTATAACATTACCAATAACTAAATCAACCTCTCCTTTCTTAACAGCACTTAAAGAAGTTACTAATTCTGGTAAAGAAGTACCAATTGCAACAACAGTTAGCCCAACTAATGTTTCAGACATACCTACAGCCAAAGCCAAAGCTTTAGCACCATTAACAACAAATTCCCCACCTAAAACAATGCTTGCCATACCCACAACAATCAATATTATGGCCATAACTAAACTATGATCAGGATTATCAACAACTAAATCAACTTTAGATCGTTTAACATCCCAAATTAAGTAAATAAGATAAATAGCTAAAAAGATTAATAGAATTAATCCATCAATTCTAGTTAAATTCCAGCCAAATACTATTAAAACAATTACAAGAATTGTTGAAAAAATTAAATACGGAAAATCATCATGAATAACATCTTTTAAAGCAATAGTAGCAAAAATTGCAGACATACCCAACACTGCAAGTAAATTAAAAATATTAGACCCAATAACATTACTTATTGCCAATGCATTACTACCTTGTAATGAAGATACTACGGATACTGCTGCTTCAGGAGCACTAGTTCCGAAAGAAACTATTGTTAAACCAACAATCATTGTTGGAATCTTCAACAGTTTTGCTATATCACTACTTCCAGCTACAAACCAATCAGCACCCTTAATTAATAATAAAAAACCAACTAAGAGTAAAACTACTTGAATAATTAAGTCCATATATGTTTCTCCAAAAAAATAATAAATAAAAACTAATTATTTTTTTAATAAATAATATTTAATCATTATAAGTTTAAAAAAATATCGCTCTTATGAATATTGATTATAATAATATCTTAGCTTAATCCTAAAAACTCAAATAAACCAATCATTTTTAATCCAACATAATATATTAAAACTATAAATATAAACTTAATTTTATCAGATGAGATTTTATGAGACATATAAACTCCCAATTGACTTAAAGGTATGCTTGTAATAAGAATTAATCCTAATTGTAATATATTAATATATCCCAAAGAATATTCAGGTAAATTTTGAAGTGATAACCCCATATATAAATAAGTGATTAAACCTCCAGTTGCAGAGAATATCATTATAGCACTATTAGTTCCAACAACTTCCCTCATATTTAATCCAACAACTAAAGATAATATAGGAATCATAACTACTCCACCACCAATACCAAGTAACCCTGATAAAAGCCCAACTGCGAATCCAGAAAATAATAAAATTAAAAAATTATCATTTAAATTTTCTTTTTCATTATTTGTTTGTGAAAAAAATAATTTAGTGGCAACTATTAATAATAACAATCCGAAAATGACTTTTAAATATGAAGCAGATAATTGAGTAGATACAAAAGCACCACATAAACCACCAAATAAACTAGATAAACCCATGAGTATTGCAATTCTCTTATTAACAACATGTTTATTATAATGGCCTATTGTACCACTAATAGCTGTAGGCAATATTGCTGCTAAACTTGTTGCAAAAGCCATTCTAAGAGCTAATGATGAATCTAACCCTATTGCAGTTAGTAAAAAATATTGAATGGGCACCATTAAAAATCCTCCACCGACACCCAATAAACCAGACATAAATCCCACTATACATCCAGTTAACAATAATAATACAATATAAGTTAAAAATTCCATATCATTACCTTTATAAATTATACTAAAAATAATTAAAGAAAATATTAAAATTTAGGATTTGTAGAAAAATCTGATTTTTATTTTTATATAATTATTTAGGCTTTGTAGAAATCCTATTTTTTTATTTTTGTGTTGTTTGGTATATGTTGTAGATTGTGTTTTTGAGTTTTGTTTCTTTGTT
>CADBMS010000212.1 GCA_902795935.1 uncultured Methanobrevibacter sp. | reverse complement strand
GTGATTCTTTTACTTGCTTTTTCTTTATCTATATAATCAAATGCTTCATAATCAGCATCTTCTCTTTCTTTTTGAGTAGTAGCCAAATATTTGTATGTGTTATAGTTGAAGTTATCTTCATGTACGTATTTTAAACTGAATAATTGGATTAATCCACCATGTGTTTTGGGAATATTGCAGTCTTTTTTGAGTAGTAATGCTTTAGCACATATAAACATGACATAATATGAGAATGTAACTGAATCCGCGTAACTTTCATTTTCAAATAAGAGTTTACTATTTTTTAGTTTGGTTTCAGCTTTATTAATAAGTGCTTTTATTTCGTTTTCACCCAATTGTCACACCCTCTCTTAAAACATTAGTTAAAAATGACCAATTTTTGGTTTTGTTGAATATTTCTTCAGGCATTACTTTAGCAGATATAAGTTCTCCTTTATCATACATAATCCATGCAATTTCATCATCAATTTTATCATCAATTTTATCCCAATGATTAGATATGATTAATATATCTATATCTGAGTCTTCACTATCTTCTCCACGAGCAACTGAGCCATAAAGAATTATTTTTATAATATACTCTGATTTAATAGCTTTTGCAAACTCTTTAGCAATTTCAACTCGATTATTCATGATAAAATCACCAAAAAAATGAATTAATAATATAATTAAGATTATATTTTTTATTAATAATAAATAATTCTATTTAATGTAGAAAAATCCCCCATTTTTTTATAAAAAATTTTTTTTTGAAATATATTATATAATTTAATTTATCTACTTCGTAATAAATGCCGAATAACAAAGTAAATAAAAACCATGCTTAAACTACTTTACTAAAAAAAAACTAAAAATAAGCACATATCTTTTAAACTAGATTAATTAATAGGTAAATTTAATAAACCCATCAATATATGGTAGTTATTAATTATTAGCATATTAATATAAGATTATAATTGTTTTATTTTCTAAAATATGGGCTGCCCAATAAAATTAATGTTTTTTCTTTAGTCGTATACTTTGGATCTGTCATCTATTCGGCCAATATAGATACAGTTGTTTGAAACTTTAAAGCAAAACCAGTATTTTTCTTTACGTGCTCTTTTATAACTTGGATATTTTTTTACTTTTTTATAATGAGCATCATATGGGTTATTTAATATTTCTTCTAATTTTTTATAGATTAATTTGTAGGCAGAGGGTTTTTTCTTTTTATAATTTTTTAATTGTTTTAGAGCAGAGCGTTTAAATTCGAGTTCCAAAACTATTTATTCATCCAAGTATTTATCTAATTCTTCTAATGATGAGAAATGTATTCCTTCACCGTTTCCGAATTTTTTATCTGCTTCGATTAAATCTTTAATTTCCTGATATTCCTCATAACTATCCAAGAGTTTAGAGATTATATCATTAAATGAATCATTTTTATGGCCAAGGTCCGCTAATCGTTCATGATTTACTAAACTAACTCTAATTGCTTTAGTTTCCATTAAAAATAACACTCCTTCCCATTTAATTATATAATGATATTTATTATTCTTCATTAAATATATACTTTATCAACCAAGTATACAACATCAACATCAACAACAATTCCAAAAAAAACCCATATTAACTCTAAAAATACTAATTAAAATACTAATCACATATACAAATGCATTCTAACTACTTTAACAAATAGTAATTTAATAAACCCCTCAATTATAGAATAATTATTAATCAAAAATAATAAAAGCATAATACTTAATTAGATAATGTAAACATATGTTCTAAACAATGATTAAAGAAAAAGAATAATTTAAAAAATTTTTAAGAACATGAATGAATATAAGATTTAAAAAGAAAACAATCAATCTTGCATTACTTTTACAATCTCTTTTTATGATTGTGCTGTAAGTGTAGCCAGTAACACAACAGAAGAAATAGTAAACTCATATGTAAGCAATGAAGAAAAAGTAAGCCCATACTAATCCTATTAATACTGATACAAGTAGTGAAAATGTGACAAAGAAAAGTAAAGTACTAATAATAATATTGGTATTTATGTTGCTTTGAAAAAGAGTGAAACACCTAACACTTCTAAAAAAAAAAGTAGTAATAGTGGTGAAGATTTATTAAAAGATCCAACCATTAAGAGTGTTAATAATTGGACTGCATTCAAAGAAAAATATCTCCGATACTGGTGAAGCATCATTCACACTAGACGGAGATAACGAATATAACACAGACTACGAAATCACCATAAATACTGGTGTGAAAGTAACTATTAATGGTAATGGAAAACCATCAATGCAAAAGGCCAAAGAATGTTAACAGTTAATGGAGAATTGATCCTAGAAAACCTAAAACTCATCAACAGTAAAGCAGAAGATGATTGTGGAGTAATCTATGCTTATAATGCAAAACTAACACTAATAAACACCACACTACAAAACAACCAAGCAACAGGACCCATGGCAGTGGTGGAGCAATCTACAGTAATAAGAGTACAGTAAACATAACAACCCCAACCTCACACACAACACCGCAACATATAGTATGCAATTATTAATTGTAATGATGAAATAAGTAGGGAATTAAGAATATGAAACTTGAAGAATTATTAGCTAAATGTCCAAAATGTGGGTCACAAGATAAAACTGCTCAAAGAAGAATGTTAGATGAACATTTAGCTCATGCAGAATTAAAAGCTATTGTTTGTGCTAAATGTGGACATGTTTTTGAGTTCCATGACCATAAAGAAAATTAAATTTTTAATGATTAATTTGAAGATTTTTTTAGGAATGGTGTTTATAATGACTTTTCATGTAATGTTAATCCCAACATTAGATTGTCCTTCTAATTGTAGTTATTGTTGGGGATCTAAAAAAGGTTCAGGTATGATGGATATTGAAGTTATTGAATATGTTACTAAATGGCTTGAAAATTTTAAAGATGAATCTGTGCATTTTACATTTCATGGAGGGGAACCTTTACTTGCTGGTTATGGTTTCTATAAAAAAGCATTACCTATGTTAACTCAGAATAATGGTTATGAAAATGCTGGTTTTTCTCTTCAAAGTAATTTATGGTTAATTAATGATGATATGAGTGAATTATTCCATGAATATGATGTTGCTGTTAGTACTAGTATTGATGGTCCTAAAGAATTAAATGATTTTCAAAGAGGTAAAGGTTATTATGATAAGACTATGGCTGGATATGATTTGTTAACATCACATGGAGTTAATGTGAGTTTTATTTGTACATTTACATCCCATTCTATTAAGTATTATGAAGAAGTTTTTGATTATTTTGCTAAAAATGGTTATAATATTAAATTACATGCCGCCCTACCATCAATGAGAGGAGATAATGCTGATTCTTGGACCATAAGTCCTAAAGAACATGGAGACTTATTGGTTAAATTATTTGATAAATATTTAGAAAACTTAGATAACTTATCTATTAAAGATTTTGATCATTTTTGTAAAAGTGTTTTTATTCGTAGAGGAACTCTTTGTACTCTTGCTAATTGTTTAGGTAGTACTTTTGCTGTAGGTTATGATGGTAGTATTTATCCTTGTTATCGTTTCAATGGTATGCCAGAATATGTTATGGGGAATGTTTATGATACTCCTAGTTTAGAAGAATTAATGGATACTGATGCATGGCGTAAAATTCAAGACTTCAATGACTTTGTTGATGAAGATTGTAAAAAGTGCAGATATATTAAGTTTTGTCGTGGTGGTTGTCCATATAATGGCATTAATTCTAACATAGAACATACTGCTAATGCTGTTGATCCACACTGTGAAGCATATAAAATGATTTTTAAAGATATTACAGATAAAATTAATAAAGAATTTTTAACTGGAAGTTTAGGTATTCCAGGCATGCCAACTCCTAATAAATCAGTTGATTCTACTAAGAAAAAAGCTAGTGTTATGGATTTAATGAACAAATTATAGGGTGTTTTTATGTCTAAAAAGGCGATGTTGATTCTGAATTTGAAGCTATGCTTAAGGGCAAATTACGATGAAAATAATATCAAAAAATCTTTTAAAAATTGTTTCTTTAGATTTAGAAATTTATCAAAAACAGACATTCCATTATAATTTGAATTAGAACTTAATATGATTTTTTAAATTTATATAAATTAAACCAATTATTAATTTTAATTTTTTTATGTAAATTAACACTGAATCTCCTCTCTAATAAAAGAAAGATTTACTATTTTTCCTCTTTTTTCATTAACGATTCTTAACGAAAATTATTAATATCATTTATTATTACGTATTATTTATATAAAGAATAAATTTTTATATGATAATTGTTGATTAGGTATAAATTTAATAAAAATAGTTCATATGCTTGATTTAATTTATTGGAATTCTTTACTCTAGGTTATATAGATTATAATTATTTTTTATGAAATTAAATTTTCAATGTATGGGTTTAAGTATTTTTGG
>CADBMS010000211.1 GCA_902795935.1 uncultured Methanobrevibacter sp. | reverse complement strand
GCAGCAGCACCTGCAGCAGCACCTGCAGCAGCACCTGCAGCAGAATCTGCAGAAGAAGAAGAGGAAGAAGAGGAAGAAGAGGAAGGTGAAGAAGAAGCAGCTGCTGGTTTAGGTGCTCTATTCGGATAATCTTATTTTTTCTATGTTTTGAAAAATTTATTTTTCAATTCATTTTTTCTTTATTTTTATTTTAAACACTTCACATAACTATTTTTAAAAAATTAATAAATATATGATTAAACTATTCATAATTAATCAAACATACTTTTCAACTAGTTAATTAAACTAATTATTTTTTAAAAAGATATATTATTTCATTATTAAGAAACTATTTTAAACAATAAAACTAAAATTATACACATTAAATAAATTTATTTATTATTAAAATTTTTTTAAATGATTAATATGTCTCATCAACTAGAAGAACTAGGATACAAAAGAAAAAAGTGTGTAGCTTGTGGAAACACATTCTGGACATTAACTGATAGAACCACATGTGGTGATGCACCTTGTGATAAATATGAATTCATAGGAAATCCTGCCACTAAAAAGAAATATGACCTTTATCAAGTACAAGATACTTTTAAAAATTTTTTCAAAAATCATGGACACACTCCAATACATAGATACCCAGTATTAGCTAAAAGATGGAGAGATGATGTATTTTTAGTTGGAGCATCAATTTTTAATTTCCAACCATGGGTGTCATCAGGAATGGTTGAACCACCAGCAAACCCATTAGTAGTTGCACAACCATCAATAAGATTGAATGATGTTGATAATGTTGGTAGAACTGGTAGACACATGACTTGTTTTACAATGGGTGCACATCATGCATTTAATAATCCTGAAAAAAAAATTTATTGGGAAAATGAGACAATTAAATATTGTCATGACTTTTTTGTACATATTGGAATCGATCCAAATGAAATAACATTTATAGAATCTTGGTGGCAAGGTGGAGGAAATGAAGGGCCTTGTTATGAAATATGTGTTAGAGGCGTAGAACTTGCAACATTAGTATTTATACAATATAAAACTTTATCTAATGGTCAAAAAGAAAAAATACCGTTAACTATAGTGGATACTGGTTATGGTTTAGAAAGAATAGCTTGGATTTCTCAAGGAACACCTACAGCATATGATGCCTCTTTTGGTCCTATTATAAATCAATTAAAAGAGATGACTAATATTGATGTTGATACTAAAATTTTAGCTGAAAATGCGAAAGTTGCAGGAATGATGGATATTGAAACTTTCGCTGATCTTAGATTACTTAGACAACAAGTAGCAGATAGATTAAATATTAGCATACATGATTTAGAAAAATCTGCAAAACCAATGGAAGCATTATATGTAATTGCAGATCATACTCGTTGTTTATCTTTTATGTTAGCTGATGGTATTATTCCATCTAATGTTAAAGAAGGATATTTGGCAAGATTAGTTTTAAGAAGAACTTCTAGGTTCATGAAAGATTTGGGGATGTCTGAAACATTATCCGATATGATGCAAATGCAGTCAGATTTCTTAAGAAATCATTATCCTGAGATTGAAGAAAATCAAGACCATATCATGAATATTATTGCTTTAGAGGATAAACTGTATGGTAAAACAGTATCTAAAGGTAGAAATTTAGTTAAAAAGACTATAAAAAATCTTAAAAAACAAAATAAAGATGAAATACCTTTGGAGATGTTGATATCATTATATGATTCTAATGGTATACCTCCAGAGACTATTAAAGAAATTGCTGATGAACAAAAATTTGGTGTTGATTTACCAGATAATTTCTATACTTTGGTAGCAGATATGCATGAACAAGAAGAAATTGAAGAAAAAGAGATTATTGAATTGAATTATCCTGCAACAGAATTAATATTCTATGATGAGTTTAAAGAAAAAGAATTCACATCTAAATTTTTAGGTATATATAATGATTCTATTATATTGGATAGAACTGCTTTTTATCCTGAAGGAGGGGGTCAACCAGCAGATTTAGGTCAATTAATTATTAATAATGAATTTGTTCCAATTATACATACTGAAAAAGTAAATGATATAGTTTTACATAAAGTTGATACTGAAAAAATTAATCTTGATAATTTTAAATCATTTATTGATGGAGAAATCACTGGCTTGATTGATTGGGATAGGCGAATAGAATTAGCACGTAATCATACTGCAACTCATTTAATTGTGGCTGCTGCACGTAAAATATTAGGTAAACACATTTGGCAGGCAGGTGCACAAAAAGGCGTTAACCGTTCAAGGATAGATTTAGCTCATTATAAACGAATTACAATGGATGAATTAAATAAAATTGAATTATTGGCTAATCAATATGTTATGGATAATATTAATCTTGATATTAAATGGATGAATCGGACAGATGCTGAAAAAGAATATGGTTTTATATTATATCAAGGTGGTGTAGTTCCTGGTTCAGATATTCGCGTAGTTAAAGTTCCTGGTATTGATGTACAAGCATGTGCAGGTACACATGTTCCTAGAACTGGAGATATGGGAGTTATAAAAATAAATAAAACTGAAAGGGTGCAAGATGGTGTTGAAAGGATAGATTTTTCTGCAGGTAATGCTGCGGTTAGATCAATTCAAGCTAATGATTCATATTTACGTGAAAGTTCTAATGTATTTTCAGTGAACTTTAATCAATTGCCTAAAACATGTGATAGGTTCTTCTCAGAATGGAAAGCATATCGTAATGAGATTGATAGATTAAAAAATCAAATAGCTGCTCTCAAAGTCGAGGGTATGATTAATAATGCAGAATTTTTAGGTGATTTCAAATTATTAAATGATACTATTGATGCTGCTATGGATGAATTACAAAAAATGGCTATAGATTTAACTGAAGATGAAGAAGGATTTGATATAGTTTTACTTGGTAATTTAGATGGTAAAATAGTTGGTTCTGTTTCAAAAAATGCATTAAATTCAGGTATTAAAATTAATGGAATAATTAAAGATGCTGCGGCAATTCTTGGTGGTGGAGGTGGTGGTAGACCAAATTTAGCTCAAGGTGCTGGCCCTAATAAAGGCAAAATGGATGATGCATTAGATTTTGCAGTTGAATCTATTAAATCTTTATTATAAATTTTATTTATCCATTTTAATTTTATTAATCAAACTTATGGTTGTGAATTTTTGGTATTAGAGTACGATGTTATTATTGCACGTTACGGGGAATTAGGTATTAAAAGTCCTAGAGTACGCAAACGATTTGAAAAGAAGTTAGTTAAAAATATTAAAGAATCTTTTCAATGTGAAGTTAGAGTTAGTCAAGGCAGAATTTTTATTTTTCCTGAAGATTATGATGATGCTTTAGTTAAATTATCTAATATTTTTGGTATAGTTTCTTTTAGTCCTGCTGTTACAACTGTCACTGATAAAACTGTATTAGAGAATGTTATTGATGATTATGTTAATAAATTAAAATTAGAGAATCTTATTTCAAAGGATCTTAGTTTTGCTATTCGTTGTCGTAGGGTTGGTAAACATGATTTCACTAGCCAAGAATTAGGTGCTTGGGCTGGTGGTGTTGTTATACGTAATGTTAATGCTCAAGTTAATTTATCTAACCCTGATTTAGAAATTTTTTTAGAAGTACGTGACGATGATACTTTTGTTTATCATAAAAAAATTAAAGGGCAAGCAGGTTTACCTTTAGGCACTCAAGGAAGACTTATTGTATTATTATCGGGAGGTATTGATTCTCCTGTTGCAGCTTATATGATGATGAAAAGGGGCTGTCAAGTAACATTATTACATTTTAATAATGCTCCATTTACTGATGATGCTACTTTAGTTAAGGTTCAAAAAATTGCAAAAAAATTAAAAGAGTATTCAGCAGGTGTCAAGTTAGATTTAAAAGTTGTAGAGTATGGAAATTATCTAAAAGCATGTAAGAAAAATGCTAAGAAGTTAACTTGTGTTTTATGTAAAAATGGTATGTATCATATTGCTGAGAAATTAGCTCCTCAAATTAATGCTGTAGGTATTGTTGATGGTAGTAGTGTTGGGCAAGTTGCATCTCAAACTTTACCTAATCTTTTAGCTACTCGTGATGGTGTTAATATTCCTATTTTAAGTCCATTAATTGGTATGGATAAAGTAGAAATTGAAAATATTGCTAAAATTATAGGTACTTATGATATTTCTATTTTGCCTGCTTCTGGTTGTAGTGCAGTTCCAAAGTATCCTGAGACTAAAGCGGATATCGAGAGAGTTAAATCTGCACAAGATGAAATTGGTGTGGACTCTTTAATTAAAGATGTTCTTAATTCTGCTAAAAAAATGAGATATTAAAAAAGTTAATAATATATTGCTATTAAGATATTCATATTTTTTTAATATTCATTCTTATTATTTTGGCATAATATTAAAATTTTTGTTAATACTAGGTTTATTTTCAATAATTTATCTTAAAATTAACTAATATGCATTAAAATAGAAAAATTAAGAATGAACTATTATAAAATATTGTTTGAATAATTTAATCTATTATTGATGTAAAAAATAATAAGTTGTTTTAATTTTATTATTTTTTAAAATGTTTATGATGTTTAAGTCACTGCCATCTTTTTAATTTAGGGAAAATTTCCTTCATCATTGAACTTACTTGTTCTTTATCCATATCTGGATGAACTTCAATCATTTTTTCTATACAAAAATTCATCATTTCTTCCATAGATATATTGGAAGTGAAATCTCCATCTTTATAACAGTATATGCAGTATTCTTCATTTTTTGTTCCATCTGCATTATTTCCATAAAGTTTTTCATCTTCTAAGGGCATTGCGCAGGATTGGCAAAATTTTTGTTCCTTGAAATTGTTCATAATATCACTTCTTTTTCATTATTCCTTATAATTGATTAATATAATGATATTAATATTTAAAATTTCTAGTCATTAATATTGAAGTCAATTAACTCTCCATTTTCTTTAACAATTTTTGCTATTGATTCTTCAGCTAATGTTAATTTTTTATTACATGATTTAACTAATTCCATTGCTTTAGTAAATTTGTCTATTGCTTCATCTAAGGGAACATCTCCAGATTCTAATTGTTTAACAAGTTCTTCTAATTCTTCTAAACTTTCTTCAAAACTTAATTTGTCCATTTATATCACCATATCTTATCAATTCATATC
>CADBMS010000210.1 GCA_902795935.1 uncultured Methanobrevibacter sp. | reverse complement strand
TTTTTAATCTTTTTAACATGTGTTGCATTCTTTTAAATTATTATTTATTTTTATGTAATTATTACTTGTCTTTGTGTATTTTTTTTTCAATCTGATTGTTTTTTGTTATTTTCGTGTGTTTGTTGCTATGAATTGTTTTTTTTTTTGGTGTGAAGAAATAATGATTTAATCTGTATTTTGTTTTTTTTATGTCATTTTTTTTTGCTTCGTTATATTGGGGTATTGTGAAACGAAAATAAAAAGAAACATTATAGGGGTGGATTACAATTAAAAACATGGAACGAGATTATGGTTGTCCATTAGAAAATAATTAATGGGTGTGAAAGGGGTATAGTAGTGTTAAATATATTATTGTACTAATTTGTTTCTATTAAGCATATTAATAAGAATAATATAATTATTGTCTTTAATTTTTTTTCTTCGTTATATGAAAGTATAACGAAATAAGGATACTAAGATGATAAAAGGAGATATAAGAAATTAATATTGAATAAAAATGGTTTTTAAAAAAATATGTGGGGGTTTAAATTAAATGAAGAGATCATTATTTCCTTTTTTTTCTCTTCATTTTTGTATTGTTTTCTTTGTTAGTGTTCGTTTGTAGTAGTTCTCTCTGAATACTGGGGGGAGGTGATGGGGAATATATGGATTTAAAAAGAGGTACATGGAAGTATACTTCTTTGACAAAGTTTTTATTTGATAAAATGGATATTAGTATTATGGATTCTATTTATATCGATGAAAGTGGAGATCTTGGAGATAAAGGTTCACAATATTTTATATTATCTGGTATTAAAGTAAAGGATAAAAGGATATTAGAACGATTAATTACTAAAACAAGGCGATTTTACAAAAAAGATATTGGTAAATCCAATGAAATTAAAGGCACTACTACACCACCTAAAGTTAAAAAAAGTATACTAAATAGAGTTAATAATCTTCAATGTGAAATCTTCATAATTATTTTTGATAAAAAGAACAGATACAAAATTGATTACAATCATGATAATCATATTCTTTATGATATACTTTCATCAGAACTTATAAAATTAACAGAAATCAATAGTACGACAGAAATTTTTTTCGACAGAACTAAAAATAACGAAGAAAAAATTAAGAAATTCAACAATCGAATAATGAAAAATCTTTCTAATCCCAATAATTTCAAAGTTACGATAAAACAAGCGGATTCATTAAAATATAAAGGAATACAAGTAGCAGACATAATCTCCTGGTCTACTTATCAATATATAGAAAATAATAATAATGAATATATAAATCTGATTGAAAACAAAGTGATAAAACTAGTATTTGAAGATTAGAGAACTCTTATGCCACCGATTACGCCCCTCATCAGGACGAGGACATAAAAGATAATAGTTTTTACCTCCTAAACCTTACGGTATAACCTCTATAAATTATACTATTTAAATGTTACCTTATTCTCTGTATGTTTAGAAATTTTAATTAATATTTTTTTTTAAATGTTTGTTCTGTTGTCTTTTTCTTGTTTATCATAGGCACGTATGGTGTTTTGGATTTATCGTATGTTGATTCATATAGGTATCCTCATTTTATTCTTATGTTTGTTGAGTATTGTTGTATTTTGATTCATAGTGTTTCCGGTTGTATTTATTTCTATTACTTTTTGTATTGTTTTGTATGCTGTCTGTTATCTGAGGGTATGTTGTTTTCCTTAGTATATTTTTTTTTGGTTGTCTAGGTATCCTATTCATGGTGCATGTTTTGGTTACTTTAAAAGGTTGTTTAAATAAAGAATATGGGCCAAAGTGTTTCAATTTGTAACATATTGAGAATGCTGTCTGTTAATAATGGTAAAACTCGTTTAATTGGATGTGACAACAACTAAATGGTTATTATTTCTTATTCAATTACTTCTTTCACTAAAAGTAGAACGATTTAAACAGGGGTTAATTATTATGGTATCAATTAATCTAACAAGATCGGGGTGGATGCAGGAATAATATATGATGAGGATGTTGATTATCTTAAGAAGAATATTGTGGCTGTGAAAGGTGTATAGTAGCATCAAATACACTCTAACGTAGTGGTTTATTCTTCGTAAGTATATTAATTGGAATAATATAGTTATGGTCTTTTTTTTTACTTCGTTATATTTTAATATAACGAAATAAAGACACAAAGAGAATAAAAATAAGTTACAAGAAATAGATATTGAAGAAAAAGAAATAAAAAGTATGGGGGATGATGGTTGATTAATTTATTCTTTATTAATCAATTTTTTTATTATAATATTAGATATAAATAGCTTTTAAATCATATAAGAGAGATATGGTTATGAAATAACGTATCTCCTTGTTTTATGATTTATTCTCTTATAAAATATGTATCAAATTTCACTAAACATTTCTTCACATATACTGTAGTTGATGATAATATTTGTTATATTATGTAATCTTCAAGCTCATATGTTTGGCATTGGATAGGTAATTATTGCTTTCTAGTGCTGTTATTAGTATGTCATATGTTCCCGTGTTTTGTGTTATGGTGTGTTCGTGGCTGAATTTTCCGTTACTGCTTGTGATGGTGCCTGTATCTGTTCCTGCTATTTTTATGTTGATTTGTGCGTTGTTTATTGGGTTTTTGTTTTTGTCTGTTATGTTGCCTGTTATTGTTATCTTAGATTTTTG
>CADBMS010000209.1 GCA_902795935.1 uncultured Methanobrevibacter sp. | reverse complement strand
TTTGCATAATTTAAAAAAATCTTCTATTTTTTCCACGTATTGGTTTGTATTTTTTTCAATTAGCTTATGTAAAAAAATTTTTGTGGGTTGTAATCTTATTTTTACATATTTTTTTTCATGTTTTTGTCATTATTTTTATTGTTTTTAAGGATAAACAGACTCTTTAAACAAAAATAAAAAAAATAACAAATGTATTTTAAAAAAGGAAAAACAAATAATCCAATAACTAATAAAAACAAGCCCAAATTACAGGGATAACTAACAACAAAATTCAAGCACCTTAAATGAATTGTGTATAAAAATTTTTCTTTATTTCAAAATTAAAGCACAATTAACCTTTTTCAAAAATTAATTTTTGAATTTTGGTGGGCAGTCAAAATTATATTAAAGATTTTCAAGACATTCATCCATTAAAATTTCAGCATCTTCATTTTTAGGATTTAAAATCAAAGCTTTTTTGAAAGAAAGTTCAGCATCTTTAAATAGATTTAATTCCATTAAAACGACTCCTTTGTTTGTCCAAAGTATGTCATTATCTTCATCTAATTTTAAAGCTTCTTCATAGCATTCTAATGATTCTTCAAATCTACCTAATTCTAATAATGCGTTACCTTTACGATTCCATGCAGTAGCATCAACTTCTTCTTGTAATGCTAATTCTAATGCTTTATCATATGAAATTAGTGCTTCTTCAGAACGACCAAGATCAGTTAAAAGATTTCCCCTAGCATTCCAAACTTCATGATTATTAGAATCAATATCTAATATTTTATCATAAGTTTCAAGGGCATCAAATTTATTTCCCAACATTTCTTGTATAAAACCTCTCCAATAAAGAACAACAGTATTTTTAGGATTAATTTCCATAGCTTTATCATTACAACGCAATGCTTCTTTAGGATTACCATAATTTAATAAAGCAATTGCCTTGTTATTAAGAATATATTCATTATTAGATTCAATTTTTAAGGCTTTATTATAAGATTCTATTGCTTCTTCAAATTGCCCAAGACGAGCTAAATTATCTCCTTGTTTATTTAAAAGATAAATATCTTCAGGGTCAAATTTTAATGCAGCATTATAACACATCGCAGATTGATTAAATTTACCAGAATCAAATAGAATATCTGCTCTTTGAGTAATCATGGCTTTTTCATCAATCTTCTCACCTTCCCAATCTTCTATTGGTAATTTTTTGAATCGGATAATCTGAAATTCTGTAGTGTCCTTAATTTTATTAGGATACATTCTTTTAAATTCTGTAGCTAAATCTTCTGCACTTTTAAATCCATCTTCTTTTGCTAATTTATCAGTTTTAATAAGTTCTTTAAAAGTAATTGTTTTAACGGAAGTAACTTTTGCTTCAAATACTTTGTTACGTTCTTTGGATATTAAATACCAATAACAATGTAATCTATCCCCTACTTTTAGTGGTTTTTTCCATGCTTTACGTATTGTCATGGTTTTTTTACCAGTAATTAGGTCTATGTTCCGACTTCCAAAAGATAATATTGGCATTAATAGTCAATCCTTAAATTTTATTATAGTATTTCTGATCCAAATTCTGCAGTTTTTATTTTAACTTTTTTTAAATTTGATTTAATAGTCAAGCCTATATTTTTTAATTCACTAGGGCTAGGTTCTCTAGTATTTTTTAATTCAGGGTTTAATACAGTTCTGTTTCTAAACTGTTGTAATGTGTATAAATCACATTTTATATTTTCACTAATATTTATAATATCTTCTATTGTTAAAAGAGATGGAACATAGGTAGTTCTACACTCAAGATAAACTTCAGATTCATAAACTATATTCATTGATTCTTCAACTTTAGCACCCACATCAAATCCACAAATTTCCAAATATTTATTCCAAGGAGATTTAATATCTAATGCGACATAATCAACTAAATCTAATATTTTTTCAAGTTTATCAGGGCAAATACCATTAGTATCTAATTTTGTACTTAAATTTAACTTTTTAGCATATTTTAATAATTTAGAAATTTCTTTCATTTGCATTAAAGGTTCACCGCCCGTTAATGCAAAAGCATCTACGAATAAACGATTATTTTCAATCTTCTTTAATAGTTCTGATACTTTAACTTTGTTATCAGAATTAATTAATTCTGGATTATGGCAATATTGACATTTAAGAGAACAACCACTAGTAGATATTACATAAGTAATTTTTCCTGGGAAATCTATTGAAGATACAAATGCTCCACCATAATTTATCAAAAAAATGCCTCGTTTTATTCATTTTTATAATCTTTTAAAATATTTTTAAGTATGCCTATAAATTTTTCATTTTCTTTGTGTGTAGCAACACTTATACGAATCCAAAATTCATCTAAACCTTTAAAAGAAGTACAATCTCTAACAATCACGCCCTTCTTTAAAAGTTCATTTGCAAGTTCACTAGCAATAATGCCGCTATCATGAGTATCTATAAGTAAATAATTTGATTTAGAAGGATAAATTTTTAATTCAGGAATTTTACTAATTTCCTCAAATAAATATTCACGTTCATTAATAGAATATTCAGTAGATTTTTTAATATAATCCTTATCTTTAATTGTTGCAAGAGCTGCAACATAAGATAATTTAGTTAAACTAAAAACAGGTTTAGAACGATGCATATTCTCAATAACTTCTGGATTAGATAAACCATAACCTATACGCATACCTGCTAAACCCATAACCTTAGAAAAAGTACGTAATATAAATAAATTATCATATTCTTTTAACAAATTCACATTATTTGTATTTGAAAACTCAAAATATGCTTCATCAACAACAACTAATGCATCAGTATATTCTAAAACTTTACGAATGTCCTCTTGTGAGATTAAACCTCCAGTAGGATTGTTAGGAGTACATAAAAATACTAATCTTGTATTTTCATTAATTGCTGCAAGAATAGAATCAACATCTAAACAATTATGTTCAAGATTCCAAATTCCATAAGATGCTTTAGCTTCATAATTTTGAACAGTAAATTCATAATACATATAAGTTGGTAATGGAACAACAAATTCTGAACCTTTATCAATATAAGTTTTACCTAAAACTTCAATAATCTCATCAGCACCATCACCACCAATAATAACCTGATTTGGATTAACACCACTATATTTAGCTAACTCTTCTTTTAATTCTTCAAGATTAGATTCTGGATAACGATTAATATTTTTAACTTCCTCTTCAATAGCTTTAATAGCCATTGGAGATGGTCCTAAAGGATTTTCATTGGATCCTAATTTAATAATATCATCCTGATTTAGACCATATTTTTCAGCTATTTCATTTTTAGATTTTCCTGGTACATATGGTTCTAATTGGTTAATTATTTCACGTTTTTTAGGCATAATATTCATCCTTCATTATTTTTAGATAAATTAACATAATTTTGAGCATTTTTTTTAATGTTTTTTATTTCATCAGAACTAAGCTGCCTTACAACTTTTGCAGGCACTCCAATAATTAAACTACCTTCTGGAAATTCTTTATTTTCACTTACAAGTGCACCAGCACCAACAATGGAATTTTTATTAATATGACTTCCATTTAATATTGTAGCATTCATACCAATAAGCACATTATCTTCTAATTCACATCCATGTAAAACTGCACCATGCCCAACAGAAACATTTTCACCAATTTTAATGGGATAATTTTGAGATACATGCAATACACAATTATCTTGTACATTAGAATCTTTACCAATACTTATAGATTCAATATCTCCTCTAATAACTGCATTATACCATATGGATACATTTTCTTCAATATTCACATCTCCAATGATATGAACTCCATCAAAAATTTTACTATTAGGATTAATTTTTTTCAAAATAATAACCTCGCCTATGTAAATATGTAAAAAAATATTATAAAAACTATCTGATTTTATTAGAAAAAATTTTACTGTATCAATCAGACATATAAAATCCACTATTTATAATTTATAAAAAATTAAGAAAAAAGATTATTTTTTAGTAAATAAAAAAAGATTTTATAAAATGTTAAAAAGTAGTTAAAATTAGTAAATTTATTTTTCTATAATTTCCTGGCCTTGTTTACTTATAATGAGTTTATTAGATTCAATATCATTATAAATTATTGATCCAGAACCTATAAATGAGTTTTGACCAACAATAACGCCAGGATTGAAACTAGTATTAACACCAGTTTTAACACCATCTCCAAATATAACTCCAAGTTTTCTTCTACCACTATCTATACGTTTTCCTTTAATAGTTAATTTAACATTAGCATCATCAAAACGTAAATTAGCAATATTAGTTCCAGCTGCTAAATTACAATTAGCACCAATAATCGAATCTCCAACATAAGTTAAATGGTTAATATTAGTATTATGCATAATAATTGAGTTTTTAATTTCAACTGCATTACCTACATGCACACTATCTCCAAGGTAAGTTTTACCTCTAATATACGTATTAGGTCCAATATCACAATTATCTCCAATATATGCTGGGCCTTGAATATAAGTTCCAGAGCGAATAATACTATTATCTCCTAAATAAATATTGCCATGTATTGTAACTCCATCCTCGATTTTACCATATATTTCATTAGTTATTTCAGTTAAAAATTCTTCATTAATTTCAATTAATTCCCATGGGTGACCAACATCAACCCATTTTTTATCTGTTATGAAGCCCATAACATTTTTACCATCATCGATTTGTAATTGTAAAGAATCAGTAATTTCATATTCTCCACGTAAAGATAGTTTAGTTTCTTTAATTTTATCTAGAATATCTTGATTAAAAATATAAACGCCTGTATTAATTAAATTGCTTGGAGCTTCTTCAATATTTGGTTTTTCAATAATATTTTTAATATAATTATTTTCTAATTCAACAACACCAAATGAACTTGGATCTTCAACTTCAGTTAATACCATCATAGAATCTGCAGAATTAGATTCATAATTATCAATCATTTCACTTATTAATTCATAATCTAAAATTATATCTCCATTTAATACAATAAAATCATCAGTTAAAATGTTTTCAGTATGGCCGATGGCATGAGCAGTTCCTAATCTTTCTTTTTGAGTTACATAAGTAATTTTAACTCCAAAATCTTCACCATTATTAAAATAATCTTTAATTATTTCTTCACAATAACCAGTTATAAGTAATATCTCTTCAACACCAGCATCACGTAATGCTTCAATATTATGCTGAATAATAGGCTTACCACCCACTGGAAGCATGGTTTTGGGTCTTGTTAAAGTTAAAGGGCGCATCCGTGTTCCTTCTCCTGCTGTTAAAATTGCGGCTTGCATAATATTTGATTCTCCATTAATAATAGTTATATTAGTATTTATTCTATTTTATCCGTATTAAACTTTTATTTGATACTATACTTATTAGAAAATTAATAAATTAAGAATATTCATTATTTAAAAAATTTATTAAAAAAATAAAATTTTAATTCATAATTTCAAGTATAAATTCTTTAGAAACTTTAAGAATTTCTTCTGTTCGTTTTTCAGTTTTACCTTCTAATGTAATTCTTATATATGGTTCAGTACCTGAAGGCCTAATTAAAATCCAACTATCATCTTTAAATGTAATTCTAACGCCATCAATAGTATTAACGTCTAAAACATCAGAATAACAACTTTCAAGAGCATCTTCAATACTTTTCATAATAATTTCTTTGGATTCATTAGGGCATGTTAATTTTTCACGGATAGTTGGGTATTCTGGGATTTCAGATAATAATTCAGAGAGTTTTTGGCCTTGAGAAATGAGTTCAACCAATTTAAGTGCAGATAATAAACCATCTGGACACATACAAAAATTTGGGTGTAGCCATGTTCCAGAGGGTTCTCCGCCAAAGGTAGCTTTATGTTTGACAATCTCTTGGGCTACATGTACATCACCAACTTTAGTACGAATAACAGATCCTCCTACTTCTGACATACATTCATCCATGCATAATGCAGCATCAACAGTAGTTATGATTGTTCCACCCATTTCTTTTGAAATTAATGCCAATAATTTATCAAATGATGCAATTTTTCCAGTATCATCTACTGCCATCATACGATCTGCATCACCATCATGAGCAATACCCAAATCAGCACCAGTAATTTTAACAACATCCATTAAGTCTTTAAGGTTATCTGCATTAGGTTCAGGGTTACGGCCTGGAAAAGAACCATCTGGTTGACAATTTAGTGTTAAAACTTCACATCCAGCTTTACGTAATAATAATGGTGAAAGATAGGAACCTGCGCCTGATCCACAATCAACAACAACTTTCAATGATTTTTTAATATCAACTAAACTTAATAATTCTTCGATATATAGATTAATAATTTCATAAGCTTCTTCTTTTTTACCTAATTCATCCCATTCACATTTATTATAATTTTCAGTATGAATTATATTTTCTAATTCCATTTCTTGTTCTGTAGAGTAAGCCATTCCATCATTATTCCATACTTTAATTCCATTATCTGGGGATGGATTGTGAGATGCAGTAATCATAACTCCAGCATCAGCATGTAATCGTGAAGTTGCATAACCAACTAATGGTGTTGGAACCATACCTAAACTAATAACATCACATCCACATTCCATTAAACCTGCACATATAGCATTTTCAAGCATTTGATTAGAAGTTCTAGTATCATATCCAACAACAACTTTGCCTTTACCTTTAAGATAAGTAGAAATGGCTTTACCAACGTTTAATGCAAAATTAGTTGTAATTTTAGAACCAACAGGTCCTCTAATACCTGATGTTCCAAATAGTCTAGGAATTTCTTCATTTTTATGCATTATAACACTTCTTTTATTTATAAATAATAATTAGTTCATGCTCCAAATTTTTCAGAATTATTCATTAAATCCATTAAAATATTCATTAAATCAGAGCCACGAATTCTACAAAGTCCTCCTTTAGCAGCACTACGTTCATTAAATTCTTCAATATCATCTACTTTAACTTCAGGACCATTTATAACAATAGGTACTGGGTCTCCAGAATGATTCATTACAGAAATTGGTGTGGAGTGATCTGCAGTAAGAATATAATAAATATTGGGCACTTTCATAATTTCTCCAATAACTGAATCAACTTTTTCTAAAAATTCTAATTTTTCTTGCAGGTTACCATCATGTCCTGCTTCATCTGCACCATCAATATTAATTAAGAAAAAATTATAATCTTTTTTAAGATTTTCTAATATAGTTTTTGTTATACTGTCTAAATCAGTATCAACACCGCCAGTTGCACCTTCTGGTTCAATAACGGTCATACCTGCAAGTTTACCAATGCCCAAGATTAAACCAGTTTCAGCAATACATACGGATTTAATATTATATTTTTCATTTAAAGATTCTACATATGGTACTTCTCCAGCTCCACGGGGAATTATAATATTTGCTGGGGATTTTCCATTAGATTCTCTTTCAACATTAATTGGGTGGTTTTTTAAAATATTATATGTTTTTAACACTAGTTTATTTAAAATATCTGCTGTTTTTTGAGATTCTGGTGTTTCATCCAATGCTTTAATTTGTTTTGGGGGTTTACCTTCAATTTTAGGATCAGCATCACTAACTTTTCCAGATAATCCTTCTCCTCTTAAAACTAACACTGCTCTATGTCCGGTTGACTCTTTGAATATGACTTCAATATCTTCAAAACCTTCAATAGTCATGCCGTTAATTTTTTCTGCTAATTCTTTAGTTCCTTTTTTTATTCTTCCAGCACGCCTATCTGTAACTATTCCTTCATCATTAGCACTAGAAAAATTACATCTAAATGCAATATCTCCAGGTAAAACATCAACACCAACACCAGCAGCTTCGAAAGGACCTCTGCCAGTATAAACTTCATATGGATTATAACCTAATATGGATAAATGTGCAGTATCGCTTCCAGGAATTATTCCTGGTTTTATGGAATCCATTATCCCATTAATGCCTTCTTTAGCCATTTTGTCCATGTTGGGAGTATTTGCTACTTCTAACGGTGTTTTACCCCCCAATTCTTTTAAAGGACGATCTCCCATACCGTCCATAATCATTATTATTCCTTTCATAATGAATCACCTTGAAAAATTTAATTTATTCACATCTGAAAAAATAATCGTTTTAATATGCTAATTATAATACTATTGTAGTTTATTTTTTAATATAATATTATATAATTTTTTATATTATAAAATTAACTCAGTAACTTAACAATAATCCAATAATTCCACCAGAAAATGTGGCTAAAAGATTAACATGTTCATTGTTAATATAATTTCTTCTTTCTAGACTTGCTCCTAATATACTATCTATGAAGCAACCAATTGTTCCTGCAATAACAGATATTCTTAAAGAAATTACAGGATCTGGTGAAATTCCTAAAAAATATGCGAGTATACCTATAATTCCCGCACCAATAATTCCAACAACAGTTCCAAGTATAGATATTGCACCATCAGTTCCAGGTTTAACTTTTTCAAATGAAGTTATTAATCGTGGAGTTTGAGTTATTCCAATTTCACTTGCAAGGGTATCTGCTGTTGCAGTTGATATGGCTCCTATAAATGGGCCATATAATCCGAATGTAGCAGCTATAAATGCTATGATTCCATTAGAAATAACATTTTTTGCAGTTCTAGTTTTTTCAAAAATGTTTAATTCTTTTTTATATTCAGTTTTATATTTGGTTGCTAGTAGTCCTAAAATTAAAAAAGTAATAATTAAAATAAACCAATTAAATCCTGCTGTGGGGGAATATATGATTATAATAGCCATGGCTGCCATAAAAAGAGATCCTTCTAAATCTAGAGCTCCTTTTTTATAGGTTAAATATCCTAGAAATAATACCAATATTAGGTATTCTAAATAATACATATTTTTTCAACCATAGTATTTAATTAAAAAAATAGTAGTAATAGATTAATTAGTTTTAATCTATTCAATAACTTTAGTTTTGATTGTTTCTACACGTTTAAGAGGGTAAATCTTTTTAGTTTTGTGATAAATTTCAGATGCTATTTTGCCAGTAACTATTCCATCTACTAATTCTTCAAATGATTTTTGAGAAGCAATTTCTTTTAAAAGGCCTTGAACTGTTTCTCTTATGAATTTTTGTTGAGATGATTTTGCTCTTCTAGTAGTTATTACTAGTACATGTGCTTTTATTTGGTGTTCATCATTAGTTGTTACAATTTCCGGAGCATCAATTCTACTAGTTCCTCTTCTAATCATACTTCTAACGTAATCTGTGGTTACTTGATGTCCTATGAATTTAGTTTCAGCAATGTTTCCTTTAATATTGCTAATTTGGAATTTTAGTTTGACATATTGTTTAGAGAAGTCTCCAGTTAATTCTCTCATAGTTACATCTACTCTTCTTCCAATTAAGAATTCTGGATCTCTTGAAGGAGTGGTACCTATTTCATTTTCTCCAAATGCTTTTGGACTGGTTATTTTGTACCATTCTTTTTCTTTCCAAGTATCTCGTACTCTACGTCGTCTTGCCTTTGCCATTGTTTCACCTTATTTTATTCTATTGTGAATTTATGTAAAATAAATTTAATTAATGAATATTCTATAATATTCATATATTTTCATAATTACTAAACTAACAGTATTTGTTAGAATTTCTTTATTCAACAGTTATTTACTAAATTTAAATCTAGTTTTAGTGATATTTAATTATACTTCGTTTTTACTAGATTTTTTATTTTTTTTATAAAAGTTCCTACCGCCAATAATTGAAGTATTTATAGTTTGGTTTTGATTATATTTAAATGTTTAATTTTTTTAGGCACTGACACTTTCAAAAACTTTTGGTGGTTTTTAGAAATGTGTTATATTCGTCCCAATATTTTATTTTTAGGTCGAATCGTTTTATGAATTCCTTTTTTTTTGGTTTGTATATTTTTTTAATATTTTTTTCGGGGAAGTTTTTTTTTAGGAAGCAGTTTTCGATTTTGTTGGATGTTAGTGCTTTAGACACAGCATTAGCAAGTATTAATAAT
>CADBMS010000208.1 GCA_902795935.1 uncultured Methanobrevibacter sp. | reverse complement strand
CGTTTACCTTTTATTCTTAAATCAGCATAAAGTTTTAATTCTTTTTCTTTATCCATAGAAGTCGTAAAATAACTACCCCATGGTTGAGTAACCTTAAGTGATATTCCTTGAAGCTCCTGCTCAGTTAATGTTTCCAAATATTCAAATTTAAAATTAGAAATAAATATATCTGATTGACTTATATATTTATTTTGTTCAACATCAAATTTAAACCATTGTTGTCTATTTTTTTCATAATAATAGTTATTTTTATTCTGAGGTTGAGAAACAACAGTTCCATCATCACGTCTAAAAAGAGAATCATTGTTTTCTAATACTCCATTAACTGCAGTCGACCAAGCAGACCCTTTTTTCTCAGGGAAATTTTTACAAAAAACTTCAATAGTATAAATTTTTTCAAAATTTTCTGCATCTATTTCAAAATATGCTCTTTGTGGAGTTGGATTATATAAATTATATGGTTGACCTACCATATTATTAATATCTAATTCATAAGTTCTATAAACTCTTTCAGTAGCAGTTGTTTTATTTACAAACCTACTATCATAATAAGAGCAAATAACACGAAGTCCAAAATTACCTCCGCCAACTCTTTGTTTTGCATCTAGTTTAGTTTGAAAATCAGCTCCAATTAAAATAGTATCACTATTTTCTTTGTATAAATCCATTCCAATTGTATCTATTGTAATTTTATTATTAGATGCATCTGCTCTATATAATATAAGTGAATTACTGTGTGTATCAGTAGATTTGTAAGAACAAAAGCCAACAGTATTATCAGAAGTAATTATATTTCCTCCAAGTGTATAATACCTATCTTCTTCATCTAATACATCTAAAAAATCAGAACCTAATTTTCTAACAGTTCCAACTATATAAGGATGATTTTCAAAATTACTTGAAGGAATCACTACATATACTGCTGTTCCTTTTGAATATGATTTTAAATCCTTATCATAAGCAAAAAAAGTAGAGTTCTGATAACGAACTTTATATTTTCCTGTTGAAGCATCTACAACTTCAGTTATAGTTGCCTTTATTGTCTTATCAAATTTAACAGAAGAAACTTTCTCTTCCGCCATAATCTCAATGGCTTGTAATATGTTATCTGTTAAGTTGCTCATTTCCTTTTATCTCCTTTAAAGACGCGGGAACGCGATACCCCTAGACCAGTCTTGGGTTAGACGAGTTCCCGCGTATCTAATATTAATAAGTTCTTCTATTTTTAGAAACTTTTTGACTTGCCTTATTAACAAGTTCATCAAATGCTTTCTTAATCTCCTCAGCAGATTTAACCGCAGGGAAATCAGCATTTATAACTATATTTTGGTCAAATAGGCTTTTCATATCACCTTTAGCATCAAATATTTGTTTCATAATACCAGAAGTGTCACCTATATTACCAAGCAGGCCATTTTGATAATTAGCAGTATGATTATTTAAAGTTTCAAGAATATTCATACCACTAATTATTCCTTTGGTTTCTTGAGCACTTAATACTAATTCATCAGAGTGGAGCATAGCTAATTTACCTTTACCGCCAGTCCAGCTACCAGTTGAACCGCCTTTAGCAAGTGAAGCCATATTATAAATAGCTTCCGCCAAAGAATCAGCACTACTCATTCCATCTCCGTATTGATTTACATTTTGTACAGCATCATGATTACCTGCATTACGATTAATATAGCTTGTAGCCGCATTGTTTAAAACACCACTATTACTCATCTCTCTAAAGGCATCCATTAATTGCTGCGCTGTTGTATTTTGCTCATCTAAAATTTGCAGTTGTTGATTATAAGTATCTATTAATTTTTTATTGCTAACTAAAATATTTTCAGTAGCAGTTACTGTTGACTGTAAGTTTTTAGTTAAATCATCAAAGTTTTGATTAACTGCGGCAGAAAGCCTATCAATATCTTTCGCTTCATTGTTGACTGCATTTTTAATTTCTGTTGTAGCATTTTTAACTAATGTTTTCCAGTTATCATTAATCATTGCATCTCCAACAACTTGTGGAATTAAATCAGTAGCTTGTTGCATTACCTGTTTAGTTTTTTCAGGTATAGCGTCAAAAGCTTTTTGGAATACATTAGTAGCGAAACCATCGACAAGAGAGACAGCCTCTCCACCTGGTTGATACATTTTTAGAAGATTATTAAAAACATCTTTAGTAACGCCAAGTGCTTTTTGTAATTCTCCATCGCTTAATTGTTCAGATAAAGCATTAAACATTGTACCATTAATACTTACAAGTTTATTACTCATTTCATTATAATCATTAACTAATTTTTGATTTTGTTTGGTCCATCTCTCGTACTCAGCTTGAATTTCTTTATTAATTTTAGCTTCGTCACCTTTGTATTGTTCTCTAATTTCATTTACTTTATCCAAATACTCTTGATAAGCATCAGAAAATCTACTTGCTACATCCTTATAATCTTCTAATTCTTTTTCTCTTAAGTCTGCAATTGCGTTAAGATATTCTTCTTGAGCTTTATTAACTGCATCTTCATCAACAACATATTGATACCTATAATTACCTTGGCTATCACGGCGGAGTCTCATTTTAGTTTTATTATTTCTCGCATCTTCTAAAGCGAATTTCTTTTCTAATATATCTAATTCCGCCTCCGCTATCTCAAAGTCAATTTGTCTTAGTTCAGTTTGATTTTCAAGGTTCTTATTTTGAGCTTCAATTAATTTCTGAATTTCTCTCTGTTGTTTTGCAGTTTTACCCACAAGCATTGTTTGACCTTTATTATAGAGGTTAAGCATATTATTACCCCTATCTAAAGTATCTAAATATCTATCAGAGTTATCCAATAAATTTTCCCAATTTGATTTGGTTTTATAGGCATCCCCTCCCATTAATTTATCTTGAAGTTGTTTGCCAATGTTATTAATAACCATTTCATATTGTTTTTGGAAATACTCTGCTGTTTTAGCCACAGCCTGATTAGTTTCCTTAACCGCATCTTGCCAGTTATCTCTATATTCTTTCCAAGCATCACTACCTTTTTCAGCACCATCCATAAGTTTTTTCCACATATTCTCTTGCGCTTTAAGGTCTTTAGCTTCTTTTAAACTATTT
>CADBMS010000207.1 GCA_902795935.1 uncultured Methanobrevibacter sp. | reverse complement strand
TATAATGATCTATAATAAGGAAAGTTGGCATATGGCAAAATTCAATGAATTTAATAATAAAAAAGTATTAGTTACTGGAGGAGCTGGATGTGTAGGTAGTAACTTAACACATAAATTAGCTGAGTTAGGTGCAGAAGTTTTAATATTAGATAATTTATCTTCAGCATATGAATGGAATATTAGTAAACATGAAAATATTAAATTTATTAAAGGAGATATTCTTGATGATGCTGCATTAAAAAGAGTATTTAAAGAAAATCCAGATTATGTATACCATTTAGCAGCACATTTTGCAAATCAAAATAGTGTTGATAATCCTGAAAAAGATTTAATGGTTAATGGTATTGGCATATTAAAAGTTTTACAATATGCTCAATTAGTTGGTGTTGAAAGATTCATTTATTCATCATCAGGTTGTGGAGTATATGGTTTAGAATCAAAAATGCCATTCAAAGAACATGATATATCCATTTCATTACATACTCCTTATCAAGTTACTAAATTACTTGGAGAATTATACACTAATTACTTTAAAAACCTTTATGACTTACCCATAGTTAATGCAAGGTTTTTCAATGTATTTGGGCCTGGAGAAGTACCTGGAAAATATAGAAACGTTATACCAAACTTTTTCTATTGGTCTATAACTAAACAATCATTACCAATAACTGGTGATGGATCTGAAACTAGGGATTGGACTTATGTTGCAGACATTGTTAATGGATTACTTGCAATGGGTATTGAAGAATCAGCAATTGGTGAAGCTATAAATTTAGGTTCTGGTGAAGATCATAAAGTTATTGATATGGCTAATAAGGTTAATAGTTTAACAGGTAATACTGAAGGTATTGCTTATATAGCACGCCGTGACTGGGATGCTAAATCTAAATTATTATCTTCAATAGACAAAGCTAAAGATATTCTTAATTATAAACCTACGGTTTCTTTTGAAAATGGTCTTAAAAACACTTACAATTGGTTTACTGATAATTGGGATAACATAGAAAAAAGTGCCGAATTTTAATAACTATTTTTTATTATTTTTTCTGAAGGAATAATTATTTACTATATAATCATATTTTTTATGAGGTTAATTTGTCATGAAAATTTTACTTGTGCAAGAATCTGATTGGTTAGCTAGAAATCCCCATCAACAACATCATCTTATGGATCGCTTATCTGTAAGAGGTCATGATATACGTGTAATTGATTATGCAATTGATTGGAGACAAAATACTGAAAAATTAGATTTTATAAAAGAAAGAGAATTGTTTAATGAAGTATATAAAATTAATCCTAATGCTAAAATAAATGTTATTCGGCCATCAATAATACAAATACCTATAATTGATTATATATCAATACCTTATTTTCATGGAAAAGAAATTAATAGACAAATAAAAGAGTTTCAACCAGATTTAATTATTGCTTTTGGTTTATTAAATGCTAGTTATGCGGCCAACACTGCTAAAAAAAATAATATTCCATTTGTTTATTATTTGATAGATGTTTTATATACTTTAATTCCCGAAAAAATATTTCAAAAATTTGGAAAAAAAATAATGCAAAATACATTGAAAAAATCAGATTTAATTATAACAATTAATACTAAATTATCCGAATTAGCAATTAATTTGGGCGCTTCTAAAGAAAATACTGTTTTAATTGATGGTGGTATTGATTTAAATAACTTTGAACCTGATATTGATACTAGTGCTATTAAAAAAAAATATAATATCAAAGAGAAAGACCTTGTACTTTTTTTTATGGGGTGGATTTATCATTTTGCAGGTATGAAAGAATTAGCAATAACTCTTGGTAAAAACAAAGATAAATATCCTAATATTAAAATTTTAGTTGTTGGAGATGGTGATGCTTATAAAGACATGATTCAAATTCAAAGTTTATATCATTTAGAGAATCAACTTATTTTAACAGGAAAACAATCTTATGAATTAATACCACAATTTATCGCAACTGCAGATATTTGTTTATTACCTGCATATCAAGATGAAGAAATTATGCAAGATATTGTTCCAATTAAATTATATGAATATCTAGCAATGGAAAAACCAGTTATTGCAACTAAATTACCCGGTGTTTACAAAGAATTTGGTGAAAATCATGGAATAAATTATATTAATGAAGCTGAAGAAGTTTTAGAATTAGCTCAAAATATGTCTAAAAAAAATATTATTCATGAAGAAGGACTTAAAGGTAGAGCTTATGTTGAAACTAATGATTGGGAACTTATTACTGACAAATTTGAAAAAATTTTAGAAGACTTGATACAATCTTTTGAGGTTTAATATGAAAATATTACATGTAACTCCTTATTTTAAGCCCTCTTGGGAAGCTGGCGGACCTGCAAGATCTGTTTATGAAATTAGTAAAAGTCAGATAAATGCAGGTCATGAAGTTACAGTTTTCACTACTGATGGGTTTAAAAAAAGATTAAATGTTTTAACCAATCAGGCAGTTGATGTTGAAGGCATAACTACTTATTATTTTCGTAATTTATCCATGTATTTATCAAGTGAATTAAATTTACCGATTCCTTATAAATTGCCCTTTAAATGTAGTTTAATTAAAGAATTTGATGTTATTCATATACATGAACATAGAACATTACTTGCAATCCTTGTTTATTATTATGCAAAACATTATAATATCCCTTATGTGGTTCAACCTAGAGGCTCTGCAATGGCTACAACTAAAAGTACTCAAAAAAAAATATTTGACAAATTCTTTGGTAGATCAATTATTGATAATTCCAAATGTATTATTGCATCTTCAAAAAATGAATCAAAACAGTATCCTTTAGTTTTTCCAGAATTTAACAAAAATGTTGAATATATTCCTAACGGTATAAACAAAAATGAATATGGTGCAAATATAAAAAAAGGTAATTTTAGAAATAAATTTAATATTTCATCTAATAAAAAAATTATTTTATATTTAAGTAGATTACACGAACGTAAAGGTATTGATTTACTAATTAAATCTTTTAAAAAATTAAATTGTGAAAATTGTATATTAGTTATTGCAGGACCAGATGATCATTATAAAAATAAAGTGATAAAATTAGTTAAAGAATTAGAATTAGTTAAAGAAGTCATTATTCCAGGGCCTTTATACGAAATTGATAAAATAGAAGCTTATACGGATGCAGATATTTTTGTTTTACCTTCAAAAGATTATTATGAATCTTTTGGTAATGTAGTTATTGAAGCTATGGCATGTGAAACTCCTGTAATTACAACAAAATTTTGTGGTGTGTCTGAATGGTTAAATTCAGATATAAGTAGAGTCATAAATTATGATTTATATGAATTAATAGATAATTTACATGATTTACTAAATAACCCAATTTCTAAATCGCCTCGTGAATTTGTTTTTAATAATTTTGATTGGGATAAAATTGCAGAAACTACAACCAATCTTTATATAAGAATTAAATAGATAAATCAATGCTTAAATAATCTAATTATTTATTTTCTAAAACTTTTTATTTAATAAAATAAAATACTTATTTTATGATTAATAAACTGAAATGTTATTTCAAAGAAAAGCCTGAAAAAATATATAATATTATTATACTTTTCTTTGCATTAATTTTAACCTATTATTTAGTTACACTTCAAATAAAAGTAGGAATAGTTTATTGGGATGTTTATCTTTATTTAAATAATGCTTTAATGTACGCTGGATTAAGTGAAGGTTATAAACAACAATTATCTCCTATGTTACCTTTTATGACATCAATACTTTATCGATATGTTCATATTGGTGATGGGATGATGTTTGGTGTTTGTGGAATTTTATTTACAGGTGGAATATATGGAATGTTCCAACTATTAAAACAAAGATTCGCAAGTTTAATTAGTTTATCTGGTGCAATCATATTCACATCTTTTACAACAAT
>CADBMS010000206.1 GCA_902795935.1 uncultured Methanobrevibacter sp. | reverse complement strand
TTGAACTTCATTAACCTCATCAACCATTGATAATATTCTTGGAATATAGCCATTTTCTTGACCTATTTTAATTAAAGCACTAACATCTTTAGGGAAACAAGATCCGCCATATCCACATCCTGCATATAAAAATTTTGAACCAATCCTAGCATCACCACCCATACCTATTCGAACATTATTAATATTAGCATCAACTCTTTCACAAATATTAGCAATTTCATTCATAAATGAAATACGAGTAGCTAACATAGCATTAGCAGCATATTTGGTCATTTCAGCACTTTTAATGTCCATTACAATAAATTGCTCTCTATTTGGGGTGAAAGGACCATACAATTCTCTCATAATTTCAATTGATTCTTCATCATCAGAACCAATAATTATTCTATCAGGTTTAGTGAAGTCTTCAATTGCATTTCCTTCTTTTAAAAATTCTGGGTTTGCTATAACTATAACTTTATAATCAACTTTTCTAATATTTAATTCATTTTGTATGATGTTTTTTACTTTTTCTGCAGTTCCAATAGGGACAGTTGATTTATCCACAACTATTAAGTCATGATTCATAGTTTCTCCAATCTGTTTAGCTGCAGTTAAAACATATTGCAAATCTGCACTACCATCTTCATCCATGGGAGTGCCTACTGCAATGAAACAAATTTCTGAGTTACTTAAAGCTTCATTTAAATCAGTAGTAAACTGTATGTTATGTTTTTGATGATTTTTTATAACTAATTCACTTAAACCAGGTTCATATATTGGTATTTCTCCAGTTTCTAATTTTTTAATTTTATTTTCATCTATATCTACACAATATACTCTATTACCCATTTCTGAGAAACAAGTACCTGTTACTAAACCAACATAGCCAGTTCCTATAATTGTAATTTTCATAACTATTAATTCCCTTTTTAAAAATATGAAAGTTTTTAATTCTTTTTTTCATAATTATTTATTGCAGTGTACAATAAAATGTTATATTAAATCCCATTTTTGCATAATAATGAACTTTAAAAATATTATTTAAATTATATATATTCGCAGTTTTTCATATATATTTAAAAATAGTTATTATCAAATATTGCTAACTATATATTTAATATTATTTCGATAATTTTTTCAATAAAGTTGTAATTAAGTTTTAGTAATTATCTATTATCATAATTTTTTTCATAATATTCTTGATATTCTCCACTTTTAACTTTTTTAACCCATTCTAGATTATCAAGATACCATTGAATAGTTTCACTTATTCCAGCTTCGAAATTATATTTTGGTTTCCAACCTAATTCTTTTTGAATTTTACTAGAATCAATAGCATATCTTTGATCATGACCTGGCCGATCTTTAACATATTCAATTAATTTTTCAGATTTATTTAAATTTTCGAGGATTAATTTAACAATCTCTATATTTTGTTTTTCATTGTTTCCACCAATGTTATAAACTTCTCCAATTTTACCTTCATGTAAAACAAGATCTATTGCAGTGCAGTGATCATAAACATGTAACCAATCTCTTATATTTTTACCATCACCATAAACAGGCAATTTTTTGTTTTCTATTGCATTAGAAATCATTAATGGTATGAGTTTTTCTGGGAATTGGTATGGTCCATAATTATTAGAACATCGTGTTATGTTAATTGGCAATTTAAATGTATTGTGGTATGCTCTAACCATTAAATCCGCCCCTGCTTTACTTGCAGAATATGGGCTATTTGCCGATAAGGGTGTAGTTTCAGTGAAATACCCCGTTTCACCAAGAGATCCGTAAACTTCATCAGTTGATATTTGTAAATACTTTTTAATGCCATTTTTTCGAGCAGTATCTAGTAAAACTTGAGTGCCTAATATATTAGATTTTATAAATATTTCTGGATTTTCTATACTTCTATCTACATGGGATTCTGCTGCAAAATTTATTATGTAATCTATATTGTTAGTTATTTTTTCAAGTAAATTCCTATCTCCAATATTTCCTTTAATAAATGTATAATTTGGATTAGATTCAATATCAATTAAGTTCTCTAAATTGCCACAATAAGTTAAAGCATCTAAATTTATAATTTCATAATCCGGATATTTATTTAACATATATCTGATGAAGTTACTTCCAATAAAACCTGCTCCGCCAGTTATTAATAGTTTAGTCATTTAATATCAACTCATTATAATTAAAAATCAGTTTTAGTTTCACTCATAATTTTCCATTTTTCATCTTTTTCAGATAATAGTAATTTTAAACCATCTATTGGCCATTCTATTCCTATTTCTGGATCATTCCAAAGGATTCCTCCTTCGTCATCTCCATCATAAAATTCAGTACATTTATATGTGAACTCTGCCTCGTCGGATAAAACTAAAAAACCATGTGCAAATCCTTCAGGGATAAAAAATTGTTTTTTATTTTCTTCTGAAAGAATTACTCCTTCCCATTTGCCATATGTTTCAGAATCTTTTCTTAAATCCACTGCAACATCAAAGACTTCTCCTTTAATGACTCGAACTAATTTTCCTTGAGGTTTAGTATACTGGAAATGTAGTCCTCTAAGAACTCCTTTTTTAGATTTCGATTGATTATCTTGTACAAAATCATAATCAATACCTGCGGCTTTAAATTCATTAGCTTGATATGTTTCCATGAAGTATCCTCTATCATCACCAAATACTGTAGGTTCAATTATATATACTCCATTTATGGATGTTTTTTTGAAAGTAAATTTATTCATAAATACACCGTAGTATTAAATTTTTTAAATTCTTAATAAATTAATTTTTATATATTTAATAATTAATTAGATTCGTTGTTTACTTATTAGATTATAATGAATATTAATTTCTATTTAAAATATAATATTATTTTTATTTAATTAGTTCAGTTAAATACTTGCCATAATCAGTTTTTTTAAGTGACTTTGCAATTTCTAAAACTTTTTCTTTAGTTATCCAACCATTATTATATGCAATCTCCTCTAAACAAGCAATATAAAATCCTTGTCTCTTTTGAACAGCTTCAACAAAATTACTTGCTTCCAATAAGCCACTATGTGTACCAGTATCTAACCATGCCATACCTCTTCCTAAAAGTTCAACTTTTAATTGTTTAAATTTAAGATATTCTTCATTAATGGATGTTATTTCTAATTCTCCTCTATTGGATGGTTTAACATTTTTAGCAATTTCAATAACATTATTATCATAAAAATAGAGTCCTGGAATGGCATAATTTGATTTAGGATGTTTTGGTTTTTCTTCTAATGATAAAACATTCTCTTGTTCATCAAATTCAACAACACCAAATGCTTGAGGATTGCGAACATAATACCCGAAAATAATGGCGCCATGTTCTAGTTTAGAAGCTCTTTGAAGTATTTCACTAAACCTATGTCCATGAAAAATATTATCTCCAAGAACTAAT
>CADBMS010000205.1 GCA_902795935.1 uncultured Methanobrevibacter sp. | reverse complement strand
TTAGGGTAAAAATCAATTTTAAGTGCAAAAATAAAAATTAGAAAAAAAAGGTTTTCTACAAAGCCTATAAAATAAAAAAAAGGGAATGATAATATATGAAGAAAGTTATGATTTTATTGGGATGTCCAGAATCACCAACACAAACGGCAATAGCAATTTATGCAACAAATGCATTATCAAAAAAAGGTCATGACGTTACTATTGTAAGTAATCCAGCTGCAATGAAACTTATTGACATATCTGATCCTGAAGGTCACTATATGAAAAAACGAAAAAATATTGATAGATGTATGGATACATTAGAACCTGGAGATTATGATTTATTACTCGGAATTATACATAAAGATGCTGCAGTAGCATATTTTGTAACAGCATATCACTTATTACAAACAAAAGCAATGGCATTAGTTTTTGAACGGGATGGAGACTTAGTTGAAGAGTTTAAAACACAAATTGAAGAAACAACAGATGCAAAAGTTATGAGTGCAAGGGCTTATCATAATCCAAACCCTGTTAAAGTCCAATTAGATAAAGCATTAAAAGAATTAGAAGGTGAATAAAATGTCTTTCTGCTTAGAAACTTATTTACAACAATCAAATGATTACAGTATTTTAATAAAACAAGCTAGTTTTAAAGACTGTGCTAAAACTATAGAATCAAAATCTGAAAAAGTAATTTATATCAATCCTGGTGAAAAAATATTAGGTGCTAGAATTATAGGATTACCTCCAATACCTATTGGAATTAATGAAAGTAAACCTACAGTTATAATGCCGTATACTAAACCATGTTATGGTACTTCAGTAATTGAAATTCCAATACAATCTGAAGATATTGAAGATATTAAATCTGTGGCCATATAAACATAGTAATTTGTGAGTATTATGATAACAACAGTCGTTGGAAGTTACCCTTCTAAACCACAAAAACCACAAACAATTGTTGAAAAACTAAAAAATGTTATAGGTACTTATGACCCATATAAATCATCAATAAAAGAATCTATTCTTGCACAATTACATGCAGGAGTTGATATTATATCTGATGGACAAGTAAGAGGAGATATGATTGAAATATTTGCAAAAGACCTGCCTGGAATGATAATTGAAGATAATACTTGCAAAATTAAAAATCAAATTAGACCAGCACCACAAACAATAGGTGGAAATGATTTAAAATATGCAAATAAAATTTTAGAAAACTTTCTTAAAGAATCCAAAATAACTGAAGAAGAAAAAGAAAAAAAAGGAGTTAAAGGAATAATCACAGGACCATCCACAATGGTATTTTCATCAAGAATTGATGGTTTTTATTCTATGAAAGATAAAGATAAAGCCATAATTGATATGGCAAATGCATTAAAAAAAGAATCAAAAACTTTAGAAGAAGCAGGTGCTAAATATATCCAATTAGATGAACCTTTTTTATCTACAGGTATGGTTAACTTAAATACTGCTAAAAAAGCGATAAATATTATATCTAAAGATATTAAAATACCCGTAGCAATGCATGTATGCGGTGATATATCTAATGTCCTAGATCAACTTTTAAAATTCAATGTGGATATACTCGACTTAGAATTTGCAGGAATTGAAACTAACCTAAACATACTTGAAAATCAGAAATCAATAAACAATAAAAAAATTGGATTTGGATCTGTGGATACTAAAAAAGAAACTGCAGAATCTATAGAACATATTAAAACATTAATACAAAGAGGTATTGACATAATTGGTTCTGAAAATATGATTATTGATCCAGATTGTGGTATGAAAACTTTGAAACCTGAAATAGCACAATTAAAACTTAAAAATATGGTTGAAGCAGTGAAAAATTTTTAAAAAACTTTATAAAGTTTATAGAAAAAATTCAATAAATATATACAATATAATGTATATTAATTGATCTTTAATTAGGTCTTATTAAAATTCAATTGATTAGCACTCATATTATATGAGGTTAACTTTGATGAAGTTAATTCAAATAAGGTGAATTTATGATTAGTGTGAATTTAGAATCAAAAAAGACAGTAGATGACATGATTAAAAAAGCAGATGAACTAAATATTATTGTTGAAAAATTAAATAATGGTTCTACTGTAATTGATTGTGGAGTAAATGCAAGGGGTAGTTTCAAAGCAGGAGAATTATATACTAAAGTTTGTCTTGGAGGTTTAGCTGAAGTTGGAATTTCAATACCTGGTGATTTATCTGAAAAATTTGCACTCCCCTCTGTAAAAATAAAAACTCATTTTCCATCAATATCTACTCTAGGAGCACAAAAAGCAGGATGGTCAGTTAGTGTAGGTGACTTTTTTGCATTAGGTTCTGGACCAGCAAGAGCATTATCATTAAAACCAGCTGAAACATATGAAGAAATTGATTATAAAGATGAAGCAGATATTGCAATATTAACCCTTGAAGCAGATGTTATTCCTGGAGATGAAGTAACTCAATACATCGCTGATGAATGTAATGTTGCAGTAGAAAATGTAACTGTTTTAGTAGCACCTACTTCATCATTAGTTGGTTCTATACAAATTGCTGGAAGAGTCGTTGAAAATGGTACATACAAAATGTTAGAAGCTCTTAAATTTGATGTAACTAAAGTTAAGTTTGCTGCTGGTATTGCACCTATCGCACCTGTTGACTCTGATGGATTGAAAGCTATGGGTAAAACAAATGATGCAGTATTATTTGGTGGAAGAACCTATTATTACATCGAATCTGAAGAAGGAGATGATATTAAAAGTTTAGCTGAAAAATTACCTTCATCTGCAGCAGACGGTTATGGAAAACCATTCTTTGACGTATTCAAAGATGCAGGATTTGACTTCTACAAAATTGATAAAGGAATGTTTGCACCTGCAGAAGTAGTTATAAATGATCTTAGAACTGGAGAGTTATTTAAAGCAGGATATGTTAATGTAGAACTCCTTAAAAAATCATTTGGAGTTTAAATTTACATATTATACAGATTAAATTAATTTAATCTGTATAATTTTTATTTAAGCCATATCCTCAAAAAAAAAGAATTTTTAAAGAATACTTATTAATATAAGACCTTATTTTTTAAGAAAATATATGCTCCGTAACATCTATAACATTAGATTGTGAATTATTTAAAGTAGTTATTTCACCAGATCCGAAAATATTTCGTCTGACAATATTATTATAAGTAGTATTTGTATAATAAATTGCTCCATAACCATTAACAACAGCATCTAATTCTTTATTAGCAGATACAGTAGCATAACCACAACCATTAATTGTTATTTCAGAAATATCCGTTGTTAAATTTTCAGAAAGATATTTTCCAACACCATTAATTGTCACTAAATGTTCTTTTACATTACCATTAGCAATAAGTTCAAATTTTCCATATGAATTAGAAATTAATCTATTAATAGAAACATCATTTAACTTAACTAAATTTTCACCAAATATATTTAATTGAAGCTTATCAACATTTAATTTTTCAACAGTTATTTGTGAATTAGCATATATATTTACTTTTTTTAAATCTTTAACTGTTAATTCATAATTAAGTTCTTTTGTTGGAACTGGCATTCCATCAGGACAAATTATTTTTAATTCATTTGCAACAAATTCTGTTTTTATAGAATTTATCACATTATCTTCAGCAATTATAACAAAATCTTCTTTATTATCTTGTTTAATTGTTAAATTACCAGTACCTGAAATTGTTACAGTTGAAATATCATTAATTTCAATAGTTTTATTTATAACATTTCCAGATCCATCAGATAATGCATTATCATTGTCTGAAGATGTAGAAATACATCCAGAAATACTGATAGCAGTAATTAAAATA
>CADBMS010000204.1 GCA_902795935.1 uncultured Methanobrevibacter sp. | reverse complement strand
TGCCACTTCCAAAGCCGTTTCTAATAAAAATGCCTCTTCATCGCTGTTGGCAATTAAAGAAAGTTCTAACCATTGTTTTTCCATTTTTACTTTTCCTAACAAATTATTTTTTCCAATAATCTAATAAATTTTTAATTGCCTGATTGAATAATTTTGGTGCTTTAATACCTAAAATCATTTTTCCATTTTTATTAAGTAAAAATCCAATTTCTATTTCAAGATTTTGATTGTTTTCTAAATTACTTCCATACAAAACGACTGTTCTGATGATTTTATATTTCGGATATTGTGGTTTAATATATATTTGTTCAATATCATTATAATTTTTTAATTCTAAGATACCATTTTTTTTATTTTCATATTTTTTCCCTTCAATATTTATTATTTCTAAATTTTCAATATCTAATAAAATTAAATCAGGAATAAAAATAATTGCTGTTTTATCTCCACTTTTATATTTTTCTGTATCACGATATTTTCTTAATGCAATTACAGTTCCATCGCTATTATAAAAATATCCTTTTTCACAACCAGCGTGATTTTCAAAAATTGAATAAGAACTAGTAAAATTTTCTACAACTAAATGAATAAAGATAGTTGCTAATTTTTCTCCATTTTGTTCATAATGCCAATACTGTGTTTTTGATTTAATTTTTGGAATAACTAAATTGTCTAATTTTATATCTAACTGATTAGCTATCTGTATGAATTTATTTTTATCTGAAATATGTTTTTGTGCTAATCCGTGTTTTGTAATTATAATTTTTTTATCCCAATTTAATTTTCTTAAAATTGCAGAAATAATACTTAATGCTCCTATGTTTGGGTCGTGTGATAAACTGTCGTTCTTAAATAATCTACCAGAAATTTCTATTCTGTCATTATATTTTTTTAATAAAATTGGAACATTATTCTTAGGAGGTAATCGCATTGAATTTTTATATTCTATTACTTCATCAATAGATTGAAATGGTTTTATTTGCTCTTGATTTTGGGTTTTTCCTATAATTTTTACTCCATATGTTGCTAATAATCTACTTCCAAAAATATTTGTTTTTGTTGGTTCTTTTTTTTGTGAAATTTGTAAATTATAAAGCATTATTTTTTGAAGATTTGGATAAAAATAATCTATATAAACAAATTTACTGCATCTTTGAAAAATACTGCTATTACGGCTTTCACTATCAGCTGTTTTAGTTTCTTCAATGGCATATAGGGGAATATCTGTTATTTGTGGGAGTTTTTCTTGAAAATAAATTAAATAATCTACAAAACTTGATTGCCCTGATACCGTCTTTATATAAATTTTATTGATTTTTGGGGTATTTATACCTAATACCTCATAACAAAAAGAAAATTTATTATTTTCAATTATAGGAATGATTTTTAAACTTCCTGAACTAATAAAACCTATATTTTTATCTTGTGCAAAATATTTAATTATAACTTCTAAAACTTCTACCTTTGGTCTTTCTTCTGTTAAAATCCATAAATTATTCATTTATCTCTCCAAAATATAAAGTTGTTCTTTAATAAATTTTTTATTTTTTGCTTCTCCGTTATTATTACTTTTAAATCTTAAATAATCAAATTCTACTAATTCCAAATTTCCTAATGGTTTTAAAATTTCTAATATTAAATTTTGTTTCATTATTCCCTCGTTATTATAACTTAAAAGCAAGTATTTATATTTTCCATATTTAGCAATTTCTTCTAAATCATATAAAGCTGTATTTGCATTACAAAATCTGGATTTTTGGTTTTCATAATTTCTTAGCCCAGAAATGCCCTTAATTTCAGGATTGTCATATTTTGCAACAGTCTCCAATATGTGATAATTAGCTGCATATTGTCTTTTATTATAAGGAGGGTCAAGATAAAAAATATCAGCAGAAATATCGTTTAACAATAAATTTGAATTAGTATTAAAACAAAAATTTTTATAATTATTAACAACAAGTTCAGGTTTTCTAAAATGAATTTTTTTCAATGCTCTACTATCCCATTTTTTATGAAAAGCCCCATATGTTCCAGATATATTTGAATAAAATGGAATTGTTTCAACGATTGCAGCACAAAGGATAAAAAATTCTAACTCTGTAATTATCTTGTTCTCTCTCCATTCTTGAATTTTAGTTCTTGTTTTATCAATAAATTCTCCGTTTTCCGCTGTAAAATACATTCTTGGCATATCTAAATTTTTACTCCCCTCAGGAGTATAGTTTTTATAAAAAAAACCTTGTATAGGTGGTAATTTTTCTAAATAATCTAAAATAAGTTGTAATGGTTCAGTAAAAATATCATTACTTTTTTTGAAAACGGTATTTAAACAAAGTTCAAAATTTGGAAATTGATTATTTTCTATATAAGCTTTTTGCAAAACAAAAGAATAATACATTAAATCATTAGAATATATTTGATAATTTTTGCGTTTAAAATATTTTGAAACACTAGTAGTTCCAGCAAAAACATCAAAAAAAGATTTTCCACTGATTTTGCGTTTTTCCATTTCACTATAAATATAATCAATGAGATTTTCTTTATTTCCAATATAACGCATTTTATTTAATAGTTAGTAATTAAAACTTCTAAACTACCATCTTTATTTTTATTTTTACGATGATATGATGAATTAACATAATTGCAATCAAGATGGTAAATATTATATTTTCTTTCATTTAACCAATTTTGAAGAATATTGTTTTTATTATCTTTATGCTTTATTACATTGGACAAAGCAAAACGGATGTTGTTCTTGTTCAGTTCATCTAAAAAATTTAGTAATTCTAATTCTTTGTTTTCATTCCAACCATCAAACCCCCTTTTACCGTCATTATAGGTTCCTGTTGAAATTAAATAAGGAGGGTCGCAATAAATTAAATCATCATTATTAAATTGTGAATAGTCAATTTTTTCAAATGAATGTGTAGAAAATTTGATTTCTTTACTATGTAAAACATCTAAAAACTTGTCTAAATTTTCTCTCATCCTTGTATTATAACTACTTCTATTTTTTCCAAAGGGGGTATTAAACTCGTGTTTATTATTAAATCTTATTTGATGATTAAATGAATAAGCAGAAAGTAAAAATAAATCTAATGGTGATTTATTTTTATTATATTCTTCACGAAGTTTTAGGTAAGAGGCTTGATTAGTTTTTGATAGTTGAAGAGATTTTATTTTTTCTTCAATATAATTAAAAATATATCCCTTAGAATTATTTTTCAGTTCTAAATAAAGTTCAATTAAATAAATTAAAGTATCGTTAAATATGGTTTGCTTAGAATTTACATTGATACCTACATTACAACCACCTGCAAAAACATCAACAAAAATGCGAATGTTTTGAGGGAATTTGGGTATTATCTGATTAAGTAGTTTATATTTTCCACCTGTATAATTCATTGGAGATTTAATCATAAAAATCCTTTTTAGCTTTTAATCTTCTCTAACCTATTGAGTAATTTTATTTAAACTAACTAATATTAAAACTAATAGTCGTTATTATCTCTCCTAGCAATTTAGGAGTTGGGATTTCCTGCCCAACTCCTCCTATCTATTAACTATTTAAGCCCCAATTTTTGTTCTAGGTAGTGAATATCCATACCGCCTTTTCTGACTATTGGGTCGTCCAAGAGTTCTTGGTG
>CADBMS010000203.1 GCA_902795935.1 uncultured Methanobrevibacter sp. | reverse complement strand
TGTTTACGTTGATAACATTTATACTTTGCAAATATTTCACCAGTTCCAGGGTCTCGATAAGTTCCATTAAATAAGAATAAAGCCCATTCTTTCTTATATTTATCTATAGCTTCAAATTTCATTAAATTATCATTAATTTTTAAAAGATTATTATTTTTTGAATCATACAAATATAAAGACTTTTCTTCTAATTCTTGATTAAAGAACACATCATCATAAATTGGTTGAGCACAAGGCCCATTTAAAATTATAACCCTATGTTGAATTTTTCCATCTATTCTTTCATAATTTCCAGTAATATAATATAATTTAAGACCGGAATAGGCTTTTAAAATTTCAAAAAGGTTATATAGATATGGATCTAATTCTTCTATAACTTCTTCTGCTTCATAAACATTAGTAATGGCACTATGTGCTTCGATATTTCTATCACCATTTGCCTTAAATATAATATCAACTAATTGTTTTTTAGAAACTTCTAAGAATAAGTTTTTATCTAAAGTTGTAATAAAATCATGATTTCTATATACTTCAGATAAATTTTTAGTGATATAACTCCACTTACCAAAAGTCATTTCAAAATACATAGAGTCTTTAGAATCCCAAATTTCACGATTTATCTCTTTAAATGTTTCCTCTGGAATAGCACTTATTAATATTATACTATTAAAAGCAGCCACAAATTCAAACAATTTTAAATAAGCATTTGCTTTTTCAACTGTTTCAAATCCTCCTTTAGTAGCGGACAAATACGTTATAGCTAATGGCCATAAAAGCTCATCATATAAATGTCTCCAGTTTCTGTTCATTTTGGTGAATTTATAATCATCTTCAGAGAATTCAACTTCTCCTTGGAATTCTTTAATATCATCTAAAATATGTTCATAATCTAAAATGTTATTTTGGAATTGATTTTTAAGTAAATCTACGGAATCAAAGAATTCATTGCTTTTTTTGACTGCATTAACAATTTCTTTCTGAGTTTCTATATCTGGAGTAGGAATTCTTATAAAACTCAAATCATCCGCTCTTAAAATATTTTGGCCTCTTGTAATGAAACGTACATCCTCTTGTCCTTTGAAAGAATTAATGTAATAATAAATGTACTCATCTAAAACTTTATCTGATGTAACTCTAGCTAATATATGTCCCAATGAAGTATAATCATCTAATTCCGAATTAAAGAATATTACTTTCTCTTTATGTTGCTTTTTATAACCTGGAATTAAAAAAAGTTCAGTATCTTCTTTATCAAAGATAATTTCTCCCATATCATAGCTATCATCTAGACTCATCAGATTACCCAAATATTCATATGGAACTGAAGAATTAATGTCAACTCTTTTTTTAGAATAAAACATATTATTAAAATTAAAATTATAAATGAAATTACCTAAAAAGAATTCTTTAAAATCTAAATCATACTGATCTCTTTTATTTTTTAAATCTAAAAATGGATTTAATGACATTTTTTCATCAATATCCCAGAAACCTTTATCTCTTTCATGCAATTTATCAAGAACCACATCATTCTTGATTTCCGCATTAGATATTATTAAAGCATTTGAATCTTCTTTAAATTTATCATATCTATTTAATAAATCTTTAAAGAAAGATTTCATTAATCCGGTCATAGTTTCTGCAGTTTTAGTGGAATATTTATCATATTCATCAATTAATAAAAATTTGCCTCGTCTTTTTTTGCTTTTGTTAGAATTTAAAACTACAATCATACCATTAGCAAAATCATTTAAAACATTAATAGAGAATATAGCATCTAATTTATCTTTATAAATGGCTGTTGACATGACTGGATTGATAAAGCCCATAGATTCTGATGAAAGAGAAACAACTAATTTAGAGGAATTATCCATTTTGTTATATAAATTAGCAAATATTTGTAATGGATTCAAATCGTTTCTTTCATGTCCATCTATAGCAAGATCTTTAATTAAAAAATCTGAAATTATGAAGTCAAATTTCTTATCAGTCAATGGAACGAATGCTGAAAGAGTATCTGGTACCTTTAAAATCTTTGAAGTATCCTCTTGATCAATAATACATTTTGATAAACATAAAGCATAGTCTGTAATATCTTTCTCTTTACCATATAAATTTACCCTACAATCAGGATTAATTTCATTAATTAACCTCTTTGTTTCAAAAAGTAGAAAACCATCACCACAAAGTGGAGAAAAGATATCAATTTCTTTTCTTTTTTTCAATTTTACATCCGTTAAAAGCAATTTAGTTAAAAAATAAGGACTTTCTATATTATAAACTAAATCTGAAGGTAATTTGCCATATAAAGTTTTAAATTTATAAAACTCATAAATAAAAGATTCATATGATTTTTTTAAATTATTAAAGGAACTAAATTTTCGTTCACTCAATTCAATACTATTCAAAGATACAATCATCTCATAAAGCATGTCATTTTTATATAAAAATTCAATCATGTCATCGAATTCAAAATTTTTAAAAACAGTTAATATATCTGAATTAAAACTTCCCATATATTGTTTAAAATTTTCATAAATAGTATATCTGTTAATCGTTAAATTCTCTAAATCAAAATTGGAAGTATTATAAAAACCTAAATTTTCACCATTAGGATAAATTGCCTTTTTTAATAATTTTTTCTCTAAATCATCATTATCCTTAGAACTTTCATATTCATTAATTATGTCTTTTTTAGAAAATTTTAAGGTAGAATCAATAATCTTTAAAAAACCTAAACTCAAAATATACACATCTCTATATTGAGTATAACTAGTTTTATAATCATTTCGCCTTTCTTGGTGAAAAATATCCTCTACTGAAAGAGTATAAGCAATTAAACCCTTTAAAAAATCTTTCATAAAAATACCTCAATATTTGATTACTCAATCCAAAATTTTCTCCCATAATTAAAATTTTTAGTTTATCGAAATGTTCATCTATTAATAAAAAAATAAAAGAATTAAATAGCATTATCAGCCCATAATTCACATTGTTCTAAAACGATATTCAAAGCTGTTGGAATCTCAGAAGGAGGATAATCATACTTCTTAAGCAATCTCTTAATAGTACGTCTCATACCTGCCCTTGCGCTTTCCTTTTTCTGCCAATCAATTGTTTGACTTCTTCTAAGAGATTCGGTTAATTCTTGAGTCATTTGAATCAATTGATCATTATTATAGAAATCAAGAATAGCTTGAGGTTTAGTTAAAGCATCATAAAATGCCATTTC
>CADBMS010000202.1 GCA_902795935.1 uncultured Methanobrevibacter sp. | reverse complement strand
CAATGGAAGATAGTGAAATTATAGGGGAAGACGGATTCCCAGTTCAAGAATATACAATAAATATAGGTAAGCCAATTTATCCAAATTCAAAATTAACAGAAAGAGAAAACACCAATTATATGAGAGATAAAAATTATGAAATATGGAAAAATATTTACGAAGAGTTTTATAAAATTCCACTTGAATACACAACTATTCTAAACGAACAAGAAAAGGAAACAATAAATGAATAATAAAAAAATTATTTATTACCAAGACGAATTAAATGATGAATTTTCAGATGCAAAAATAGAGCCTAGGCAAATAGATGAAAATTATAAGTATATACATAAAAATCTAGTCTGGAATTTTTGTGCATATATTGTACAGCAATTTTTAAGTTTACCTATTAAATTTGGATATTCTAAATTTAAGTTTAACTTAAAAATTATTGGAAAGGAAAAACTAAAACCATATAAAAAACAAGGATATTTTATATATGGAAATCATACACAAAGTTTCGGAGACACTTTTTTTATAAGTAATTGCTTATATCCAAAAAGAAATTTTATAATTGTTAATCCAGAAAATGTTTCCATGAAAGGACTAAAAAATCTTGTTCAAATGCTAGGAGCTATATCAATTCCGACTAAAAGAAGCGGAATGAATAATTTTTTAAATACTATTACCAAAAGGATAAAACAAGGTAATTCAATAACAATTTTTCCAGAAGCACATATATGGCCATATTACACAAAAATTAGACCGTTTAAATCAGTTTCTTTTAAGTATCCAGTAGATTTAAATGTTCCAGTATTTTGTGCAACAAATACATACCAAAAAGGGAAAAACAATAAAATAAAAATTGTAATGTACATAGATGGACCATTCTTTCCAGACACTAGATTAGAACCAAGACAAAGGAAAGAAGAATTAAGAAATAAAGTATACGAAACAATGTGTAAACAAAGTAAAAATAGTAACTATGAATACATAAAATACATAAAAAAACAACCAAAGAGTTCTAATGTTTAGAACTCTTTAGATTATTAAAAATAAATACTAAAAATATTATAAAAAATACAAACCCATACAACCATAAAAAATTAAATTTTTTTATAGATTTTATCTCAACAGGAGCATTATAATTAATAATTCTAGTTCCTGTAACAAGTAATCTATGTGAATTAACATGCTTAGGTGTGCAAGTAACTAATGTTACTAAGTCTTCATTTTCCTGAATAACTAAACTTTCTGTATTAGTAGGTAATACAACATTAGTTTTGAAAACTTTATACTCCAAAACATTATTCAAAATTTTAATATAAAAACTATCACCATTTTCAAGTTTATCTAAATCATCAAACATAGTACAATTAGAAAGCCCAGTGTGACCGAACTAAAACACTATGAGTATTTTTACCTCCAATTGGCAAAGAAGTATTAGACAAATGACCAATTCCAAGAGATAAAATTTCACCAGTACAACCTTCATATATAGGTAATTCAATATTTAATTTAGGTATAATAATGTATCCTAAAATTTCAGTACCAGATAAATCGATTTGACTAATAGAGTTTTGAGTCAAACTACTATCAAAGGTATTATTTTCATAAAGTTTTGTATTAAACTTTTCTGCATCATCTTCAAGCTTATTAATATCGTCAGTTTCCATTTTAGAAATTTCATTATTATAATTATTGATTACTATAGTTTGATTTAAATTAGAAACTATTTTTGAATAAATTGGGTAAATAATAAGTAAAACACCAATTATTAAACATAAATATGAAAAAATTTTTTTAATTTTTTTAATTTTTTTCATAATTACACCTCATTAATTTTGAAATAAGAAATATTGATAAAAACAATAAACCAAATAGTGTATAAGGAAAAGAATTACTAGAGCCTGCAAGTGGTAACTCAAATTCTTTAATTATATTAACATTAACTGTATTGCTAGTAATTATTTTTTCTCTTATATTGCTTAAAGCTGGTGCGGAAATTTCTATATTTGCTGTATTTGGAACAGAAAAAGATGTTTCTTTGCCATATAAATCAGAAATAGAAATATCTGCTTTTTTGGCTATAGTTATATAAAAGCAAAAATTATTGTTATAAAAATTTGAATTTTTTAAAGTAGTGTCTTTAGCATTAATAACAACTAAATTATTATTTCTTGATATAGTAAACCAAGATGTTCTGTTTGTTTTAGAATCATCTATAACTTCTATTTTTTTTATATCAAAACAATTAGGTATTTGGTCTTTTAACATATAATTTATATAATAAAAATTACTAGATTCTCCAGGAACAAAGTGTGAAATACTATATGTAGCTTCTTCTAATCCATGTAATTTACTATTATTACAAGATTTTACAGGAGTACAAAAATCAAAAGGTGCAATAGATTCAGACCCAATTACAAAATGATAAAAAGTTCTTTTATTAGCATTTACAATTTTGGTTATATCTTTAAAAGAATTACCCTTAATATCTGCATTTCGTGTATAAACAAAACTTAAATTATTACCGCTTGAAAGGCAAGAAATCCACGCATTCTGCTCATTAGTTTCTACAGTATTAGTTGTCTCATTAATGCATTGATTATTATTAATTGTTATATAAGAATTAGGAGTAACATATACACAATCAAATCCAGAATTAAAAAGCATTTTTTCGTTAGCGCCAGATGTACTGCCATCCATATCTTTAAAAGTCAAATGACTTTTTAAAGATATTTTTTGCTCTGTGCCATTTTTGTAATAATTAAATGTCCATAAGGGACTGTCTATTGCAGGAAATGACGTAATATTTACATCAATAGCTGTTTTTTTAAATGCAACAGTAGGATAACTAACACCTCCAATTGATGAATTTGCATTAGTATTTTCTGGCTGCAAATAAT
>CADBMS010000201.1 GCA_902795935.1 uncultured Methanobrevibacter sp. | reverse complement strand
TTCATAGTATATAAAATTAAAGGAAAAATAAGCAAAATAAAATTAAAAAACAGTGACTTCGTGTCACGCCCTCAATAATTGAAAAAATGAATAAAATAAGGGCCATTTCATTAATATTTATATGCAATAACAACAATATCAAATAAAGGTGAAAATTTGAAAAATAAAAAAATTATTGGAATTAGTGCCCTTATTGCTGTTTTTTTATCATCTATTTTATTAGTTGGAAGTTTATTTTACCTAGACTATAAAAAATATGAACTTTCAACTTACACCTTACTTGGAGATAATGAATTAGGTACTGTTGAAAGGTTAGTTTATGGTAATTTAAATGCTAAAAACTCCATTGCAATAATTACAGGAATGCATCCTAGAGAAACATTAGCTATTAATCCAGTGATTGAAGCGGCTAAAAAATTTCCCAATAAGTATAATAATGTTAAAATCATCCATTACCAAGTTAATGTGACTAAAAATCCTAAAGACTATAAAAAAGGAAGAAATAATGGAGAAAGTCTTGTACATGATTTTGTAAATCCCGATGTTACTAAAAGTGATGCTAAATGTGTAATAATAAGTCATTCACATATTGAAGGTTACGGAGAAGGATTTTATTTAGCCACACCTTATATGGATGAAATATCTGTTAGAATAGCCACAGAAATAAATAATACAAGTGAATTTAACTATTATCCAAATACTGGAAATGAATCATATAAATCAACTTCAGCAAAATTAGTTTCAAAGCCAATAGCACAGGAAGGATATCCTACATTTGTATATGAAATTCCTGAAAATATTACAAAAGCAGAGTCATTTAAAAAAACTGAAGAATTATTTTATTTAATGCTTATGAATGCATGTTAATAATATTATTTAATAATAATTATCAACTGTTCCTAACATTGAATGATTATAATATATTATTATAAATCATATATTTTTGAATTTTCACATCCCAAATATTTTATATATAATATAATTATATTATGTTAATACGTTCTCAGGGCGGAGTGAAATTCTCCACCGGTGGTGATTTAAAAAATATATAAGTCCACGAGCACAAAAAAGTGTTGATTTGGTGAAAATCCAAAACCGACGGTGATAGTCCGGATGGGAGAGAATAAGTTATTTTTAGCCCTGGTTCTAGTAAATTAGGAGATATTACTATGAATCAAGAAACCAATTTAGATAAAGCTTTAGAAAGCATAAGAAATGGAGAATTTGTATTAGTTTTTGATGATGATGATAGGGAAGGAGAAGTGGATATGATTATCGCTTCTGAATTTGTAACCCCAAAATCAATAGCCACCATGAGAGATGATGCTGGTGGATTAATTTGTAACTGTTTACATGCTGATTTTTGTGATGCAATCCAATTACCATTTATGGTTGATATTATGGAAGCAGCAGCACAAAAATATCCTGAATTAGCCAAACTTGCTCCAAATGACATTCCTTATGATGAAAGATCATCTTTTTCAATTTGGACAAACCATAGAAAATCTTTTACAGGTGTTACAGATCATGATCGAGCTATGACCATTAGTGAAATGGCAATAATGATGAAAGAAGAAAGATTTGATGAATTTAGTGCAACTTTTAGATCTCCAGGACATGTATGTCTTTTAAGAGGGGCTAAAGGTCTTTTAAAAAATAGACAAGGCCATACAGAAATTGGACTTGCGTTATGTGAACTAGCAGGTGTTACTCCAGTATGTGTAGTTTGTGAAATGATGGATAGTGAAACTGGACAAGCCACCTCTGTTGCAGATGCCCGCGAATATGCTAAAGAAAATGGATTAGTCCTACTTAAAGGTGAAGATATTATTAACAAATATTTAGAAGAATAAATAAAAGAGTGCTTTTTTAGTACTCATAAAACTTCTAAATTTCATAAAATATTGAATTTTTTATTAAATAGAGTTGTTTGTTTAGTTTCATCCTTACTTGGAAATTCATGCAAATAATCAAAAATTTCATTAGGATTAGACATTATACTAAATTCAGAAGTTCTTTTTTTAAATAATAACATTAATTTACTATTATTAGGGCTAGAAATAGCATATTGCTTTCCATATCTAGTTTGGTATACTTTTTTCATACCTGGAAAATGTTTATCTAAATTTTTATAGAAATATTCCCTATTTCCTTCTCTTAAGGTCATACCCATTTCAAAACATACTATCCCTTTAACATCAGTTTCAATACAATAATCAATTATTTGATTAACATTTTCCTCCGAATCAGTTATATATGGTAAAATTGGACAAATCCATACAATTGTAGGGATTTTTTCTCTTTGTAAACGTTTTAAAACATCTACACGTTCTGTTGTAGTGCATACATTAGGTTCAATTATTTTGCTTAACTCATCATCAGAACAAGTAAGAGTCATCTGTACTACTGCTTTTGTTTTAGTGTTAATCTTTTTTAATAAATCCAAATCTCGTAATACCAAATTTGATTTTGTTATACATGTAAATCCATGCCCATAACGATATATTAATTTTAAAGTTTTTCGAGTGTACCCTACTTCCTTTTCAAGTGGAATATATGGATCCGACATTGATCCAGTTCCAACCATGACCTTTTCTTTCTTATTTTTTAATGCTTTTTTTAGGAGTTCTAGGCCATTTTGTTTAACTTCAATGTCTTCAAAGTCATGCCCCATATTATAAATATTACTTCTAGAATCACAGTAAATACACCCATGACTACATCCCCTATACATATTAATACCATTATTAGAGGATAATATTGATTTAACATTAGCATAATGCATTTATATCAATTATAAAAAAATCTTATATTAGGAGTCTTCGAAGTCAAAATCATCTAAATCTGAATCATCAATATCTTCTAACAAATCAAATAATGCAAAAAGTGATTCTAATGGAACTTCTGCAGAATTATCTGTAAATGGATTTATAGCAATACCTTCAACATATTCCTCAAGAGATTCAAACAATAAATTAGCTAAATTCTCAGTTTCAAATACCAAACAATAAAAATCAAAATCTGCTTTTTCAACTTCCTCATCATCAGTAAATGCAGGAATAAATTCATTACCCTCTTCATCTTCTATTTTAATTAAGCCAACATCCATATCTTCATCCAAATCTATCTCTTCATAATTTGAACTATTTAAATTAATATTTGAATCTATTTCTGCAGGAATAATTAATTTTGCTTTCATAAATACCTCTATAAATTTTTCCATTTCTTCAACATTCAGTTCATAATCATTTTCAAGAAATGCTTTAAGTTCAGGGTTTTCTATTTTTTCATGCATAATTTTACCTCCAAATTATTCAATTAAAAGTTAAATATTTTAATTTATTTAATATGAAATATTTTTCTAGTGTCTTAAATTTAATAAATATATTATTATATTTAATCTAACATATAATTGGTGTTTTATATGAAAATAAGTCTCTTCAAAAACTTGAGTTATTTGATTTTTTTCTTATTTTGGCTTTGTAGAAATCCTATTTTTTTTATTTTTTGTGTTGTTTGGTATATGTTGTAGATTGTGTTTTTGAGTTTTGTTTCCTTATTTGATAGTTTTAGGCTTCTGCTGTG
>CADBMS010000200.1 GCA_902795935.1 uncultured Methanobrevibacter sp. | reverse complement strand
TAATTTAAGGTTTAAAAAAATTAAAGTTTGAACTAGCTCACACCGCGATCTCGAACTATAATTAAAATTACATAAAAAAGATTTAACGAAAATTAGGGTATAATTGTATGTCATTTACTAACATCATAGGATTAATCGTTTTATCGTCAGTTTTGTCTTTTAATCCTGTTTTATTTGTCAAAGAAAGATTAAAAACAGTAATCTTAGATATTTTATCTGTTTTTATTTCTTGTGTTTCTACAAGTATTATTTTTTTATTTTATAAGAGTGAGTTGACAGTATATGAACTTTTGTTTGTTGTTGCTATTTTTTCAATTTTAATATCAAAAGTTTTGTATCCTATTGTTATAAGCAAAAATAATATTGGGGAAACTTTATTAAAAGGCACGTGCTATTTAAGTGTAATTGTTGCTTCTTATTCCATACTAACCTATGGTCAAATTAATATACATTCAGATTCAGCAACAGCTTCGCTTCTAGTAAAAAGTATGATTGACAATATCTCTTTAATACCATCTTCATGGAATTATGCTAATGGAGACGTATGGATTCTAGGAAGCCATTTATTTGTTTTTCTTCCTCAAATATTTATTAGCGATGTTTCTCTAGCAAGAATGATTGGTATTGTAGCATATATTTTTTTTACATCATTTGCAGTAATTATTTTAAGTAGAAAGGTGTTTAATTCTGATTTTGGGTGCTTGGCATTACCAGTTCTCTTGGTCTATTTTTCATTTAGTGGTCTTGATCATATATTATATCAGGCTTCTTATACATCTGCAATTTTGTTTCCTTGTCTTTTGTTGTTGATGTTTATTTGTACAAAGCAAAATGTACGCTATAAAAATTGCTTTGCTTTTTTATTTGTTTTGTTTATTTTTGCACTGTGTTCAGCTGGTAAACGATGGGTCGCAGAGGTTACTTTGCCTTTTATTTTAACTGTTTTTTTTATTTATTTTAGAGATAAAGAGAATAAGTCTCATAACACAAATGAATTTTTTAAAGATCTGTGTCTAATAGTAATTCCTTCTGTACTAGGTTTTGCGATTAATTTTTATTTATGTCACAGTAATTATTATCATGTTCACTTTACATCTAATGACGATTTAATTTTACCTAATTCGATAACAGATTTATATAATAACATACAAGTGACTTTGGCTAATTTTTTTTATAATTTTGGATATAATGGTAATGTAAAAATATTTAGCTTACTTGGATTAAATAGCATAGTAAGTATATTCGTTTGTATTGCTTTTTGTTTTGTAATTCCAATTTTTCAATTAAGAAAATTAAATAAAGAATCAAAAGATGTTATCTTTTTTGTGAGTTATGCATTAATTCATAATATTATTATGTTAAGCATAATAATTCTATCTAGTAAATTAGTTGAAAGGTATTTATTATCGACCATAATAATGTTCATATTAGTTTCTTCTAGATATGTTTATGTATATTGGATACGTGGTAGTAATGTAAGTGTAAAATATTTAGTGATTTTTGCTTTTATTTTAAGTACAATAATTCAATCTGTGCATTTGATTTCTGTTAGTAATGGTTGGAAATATGTTTTAGATGCTAAGAAGGAGTTTGCAAATGCAATAATTCAGAATGATGTTTCAAAAGTTTATGCTGGAAATTATTGGAATGCATATACAAATGAAGTGTACTCAGATCTAAAAGTTCCTTTTGGAGCTATATTTTTGCAGAATAATAATTTGCAACCATATTATTGGTTAGTAGATTCCAAGGTTTTTAATTTTCAAAAGAATATAAAAACTGCATTACTTTTGTCAGAAGATGAAAACAATTCATTTTCAAATGATTTAAAAGTAACTTTAGGAGCTCCTATAAGTTATTACATAAAAAATGGTATGCACATATATGTATATGATTATGATTTAGCAAAGCATTTTCCTAGTAATGCCTTAGCTGATGGAGTTCTTAATGTAAATACTTTGTATGTGACAAATGGAGAAATAGATATTTCTAAAAAATATATGAAAATAAATCCATCAGCAACTCAGTACGGACCTTATGTTTATATTTCATCTGGTGAGTATAGAATAACCTTCATAGGTGAGAATTTTGATGATGATGAAATAAAGTGCGATGTTGCAAGTAATAAAAAAACTACTAGTTTAGATTTTAAAGAAATTGGCCGTGATAATGGCTCTATACATTTAGAATTGACTGTAAAAGATGATGTCGATGATGTTGAATTTAGAATGTTTAATAATAGTGATAAATTTATAAAACTAGAACAAATTTTAGTGGAGAAAATTTACGATTAATCCAAAATGGGGATATTCATATTATTTATTTTTTGGAGAGTTGTATTTCAAAAGTTCAGGATTAGGAATTAGTTATGTCAAATAATAATATTTCAGATTCTTTTATTAGTTTTAATGTTCCTCCATATGTTGGTGGTGAACTAGAAAATATTAAAGATGCGGTGTTAAAACATAAAATCTGTGGTGACGGTGAGTACACCAAGAAATGTAACAAGTGGCTAGAAGAAAAAACTAATACTTCCAAAGCTTTGTTAACAACTTCATGTACTCATGCAACTGAAATGGCAGCTTTATTGTGTAATATAAAGCCTGGTGATGAAGTGATTATGCCATCTTATACATTTGTATCAACAGCTGATGCTTTTGTCCTTCGAGGTGCAAAGGCTGTATTTGTAGATATCCGACCTGATACAATGAATATAGATGAAAAAGTAATTGAAGCAGCTATTACAGAAAAAACAAAAGCAATAGTACCTGTTCATTATGCTGGTGTTTCATGTGAAATGGATACTATTATGGATATTGCGAATAGACATAATCTATATGTTGTAGAAGATGCAGCACAGGGTATTATGAGTTCATATAAAGGGAAAGCTCTTGGTACTATAGGTGATTATGGATGCTTTAGTTTTCATGAAACCAAGAACTATTCTATGGGTGAAGGTGGGGCACTACTGATAAAAGATCCAAAGAATTTAGAAATGGCTGAAATTATCCGTGAAAAGGGAACTAATAGAAGTAAATTCTTTAGAGGACAGATAGATAAGTATACTTGGGTTGAAGCTGGTTCATCATATCTTCCTAGTGAACTAAATGCTGCTTACCTTTATGCTCAGTTAGAAAAAGCTGATGTTATTTATAATGATCGTATGAATTCATGGAATCATTATTATAAAGAACTATCTCCTCTAGCTAAACAAGGAAGAATAGAATTACCTATTGTTCCTGAAGGCTGCGTACATAATGCTCATATGTTTTATATTAAAACAAAAGACATTAATGAAAGAACAGAATTTATTTCATTCATGAAATCACAAGGAATAGGATGTGTATTCCACTATATACCACTTCATAATGCTCCGGCTGGTCAGAAGTATGGTAGATTTAATGGAGAAGATAAGTTTACAACCAAAGAAAGTGAAAGATTAGTTAGATTACCAATGTTTTACGGTTTAACTGATGAACAATTGAGTTATATTTGTGAAAAGGTAAAGGAATTTTTTAGTAAACACTCCATAATGACCTAAAACTGTACT
>CADBMS010000199.1 GCA_902795935.1 uncultured Methanobrevibacter sp. | reverse complement strand
TTATTTATCAAAAATTTTCTTTAAATATAAATTAATGAACATGAACATAGTATTCTACGAAAATATTTGATTTTACAATATTTCTATAATAATATTATTATTTTATAGAATTCTGAATCAAGGCAAAATGGCCTAAATTATTTACTTATACCTCCATCATAAAAGATATCATTTATATCTATAAAGTTTCTAAATGGAATTTCATTTGATTGTTCTTCAATTACATGTGCAACCAAACCAGGCAATCTTCCAATCATAAATATCCCCACACCAATATCTGAATTAAAACCTAAATCCAATAATACACTTGCATTAGCCCCATCAATATTCAAATTAATATTTTTTTTCTCAATAAGAATATCTTGGATAGCTAAAGCTAATTTAACATGATTACCAATACAATTATATTTTTCGGCCAATTCTAAAATTTTAGTAGCACGAGGATCTTTATCATGAATTCTATGGCCAAAACCAGGGATTTTATCAAATTTAAGACAATAATCATTAACAATGTTTTCTGCAATATCACAAACATTTTTATCTGGGAATTTTTTAAGGCTAGTTTGTAAAAGATTCATTGAGTGTTCAATAGCTCCAGCATGATTTTTACCAAATGCCAATAAACCTCCTGCTACAGAATATTGTATGGAAGAACCACCAGATGCGATAATTCTTGCAGATTGTGTGCTTGGAGGCGTTAGACCATGATCACTAAAAGAAACTAGTATTGCATTAAACATTTTAGATTCATTTTTTGAAGGCAATTTTCCTTTAGTCAATAAATAAATCATTTCAGTAAAAGAAATATCTTCGATTAAGTCTGATTGAGAATAATTACGAGTAGTAATTTTATTTGGTTCAATATTAGTTATTGAAGTTCTCCATTTAGGAGATTTAACATTAAAAACATTGTTAATTGATTTTTCATTCATTACCATATATGAACCATTCCTACTCTAATTCTGTGAAAATATCGTATAAGACCCATATTTAACATATCAATTTGATAATATATTAAATACCCTTACAGTAATTACATTATCCTTGATAACACTAAATCAGCCATTTGCCTAAATGGAATTACAAATAAAGTAAGTTATTAAATGAAATCCCCAGATATCCCATATAATAATATATTATATTGTTAAATTATTTTTTATTAAACACTTATAAATGTTATTACTACAACCTAAATCGAAAAAAAAATGATAAAAAAACAAATAATATAATTCCAAAATAAATGTTAAATAAAGTATAACTAAATATCCTTAAATTAAATAACAATATAAAGCATAATTACATTTATTCTAATGAATACTGCATTTAATGAATAAATATTTCTCTCAAGATTGAGTCTATTTAAATTTAAAATTAAAAACAAGTACATAAATTTCTAGCATATTTTCAATAAATCAATAGAGAACATATTTAAATTTTAACAAATATTAAGTTATTTAAGTGGAATTATATTGTTTAAATTATTCAAAAATATTTATAATAACTATAATTCAATTTATTAATTAAATAGATATAATTTAATTTTAAATAGAGTTTATAGGTGCAATGAAGAGTTTTTGTATAGCGAAATATTTTAAAAAATTTCATAGGATAAACTTTTAATTAACTCATATTTTTAATAAGTATTCTTTAAATATAATGTATTTTATTAATAAGAATACTCTGTAGTTTAAGTCAATAAATATTAGTGAAACAAATGGTATTCTTATAAAAAAACACTATGAAACATATAAAAAATAGTAAAGCTTATAAAGGATAATTTAAATAAGTAGGTATAACTAATTCACGTGGGAGGTGAATATGTTTATGTCTGAATTACCAGCAGCTCCTGTTAATAGAATTATAAAAAATGCAGGTGCACAAAGAGTAAGTGAAGATGCAACCGCAGTACTTGCTAAAGCTTTAGAAGAACAAGGTGAAGAATTAGCAAGAAAAGCTATTGCGTTCGCTAAACACGCAGGCAGAAAAACTGTCAAAGCAGAAGATATAGAAATGGCTATCAAACAATAGATGATATAAAACCTCATGTTTTAAGATTATTTATTTAACATTTCTAATATTATTAAAGAAAAAAAATAATAACTATATTATTTTTTTCTTTTTTAAATTTATATTGTTTTTTTTATTTTTTTGGCTTTGTAGAAAACCTTTTTTTCTAATTTTTATTTTTGCACTTAAAATTGATTTTTACCCCAAATT
>CADBMS010000198.1 GCA_902795935.1 uncultured Methanobrevibacter sp. | reverse complement strand
TCTTTACTTACAGTTTCGCCTTTTATGAGCCTTTTATTAAGTTCTTCCATAATATTATGGAAAGCACTTCCACGATTTGCTGCTTTAGCTGAACCAGAACGTACAAATCCTAAATTATAACTTAAGTCATATTTGAAAGGGCAAGAAAGATATTGTGTGTACTTAGAGTAATTAAGTACAATAGGTTCTTCAAGACTTTCCATTTCATCATCCATATCTTTTTCTTTTTTAAGTTCTTTAAAGGCACTTGGAATTTCAACTTCGCTTAACTCATCCAAATTAGTGGTTACTGTAGGATGATTTCTAATGTCTTCTATTTGTTGTGGAACTTCTCCTGTTGATGATAAAATCAATAAGTCCTCTGCCCTTGTCATTGCAACATAAAGAATCCTATCTTCTTCCTCTTTATCTCTTTTGATTTCTTCATCAATTGAAAGAACTTCACAATCACCAGCTTCATTAATAATTGTTTTATATTTTAAACATTCATTTGGAGTGAAATAAGTGTCCATTCTATTATTTTCACGGGGATCATTAACCTTAAGAGGGAATTTTTCATTCTCAAGGGATGTTATAATAGTTACTGGAAACTCGAGACCTTTAGCTGAATGAATAGTCATTAACTGAACACCACTACCCCCTTTTTGATAAGAATCATAGTTTTCAATAGACTTATTTAAAAAGTAAACAGCCCCTTTTAAATCAGTGCTAGATATAAATGATTCATAATTAGATATTGTTTGAGTTAAGATAGCAAGATTTGCTATTTCTTTATATTCAAGTTCATATTTATACAAATTGCTTAATGCAATTAATTTATAGAATACATCCAATATTGTCAGAGGTTCTTCTGTTTCATCCCCACTTTCATTATTTTCAATTTTCTGAGAATCCTTTGATTTAATTTCATTTTTAATATTTTCTAATTGTTTAAAGAATTCTTTATCCGTTGAATCAGTTATTTTGTCAATGTCAATAATCGGCATTTGGAGTTCTTTAAATAAATCATCAAGGAAATCTTGTGTACTTGCTTTTCTATCTTTAAGAGTTCTAGCTTTTTTGATTAAAAACTCATCATCTTTATCTGATAAAAGATGTTTTTTCTCCAATAAATCATATTCTTTTTTAGTAACCTCAATGTAATAATCATCTTGTAATTTACGAAGATAATCCCTTGTTGAATCATCAAGTGAGAAAAATGATGTTTCAAAGTATTCTCCACATAATGCTTTAAGGTTTTCTTTATCTAATTCCTTCTCTGACGGAACATATCCAATATGTGTTTTTCTAGTTATATACCACATCAACGTTAAGATAGTTTGTATTTCATTTTGCTCTGATAAGTCTTTTCGTCCTTTAACAGAAAAATCAATGCCATTTTCATTAAATTTTTCAATTAAATATGTGATAGTCTTATCTTTATGTTTCCTATACAATATAGCCACATCAGAATAATCCCTAATTTTATCATTTGCCATTAAAAACTTAACAATCCCATAAATTTTGTCTGCTGCTTTCAAGTATTTGATATCATCTTCTTCTTCTTCATTTATTGAATTTTCAATTAAAAAAATACTGTTATTGCAATCAGTACGATGATGCTCCATATTTTTATTAGATTCTTCTTCTTTATCATACTTTATTCTTTGAGGGCTAATAAATTCCTCCGTGAGTTTAACAATATTTTCAGTTGACCTGAAATTTTTATTTAAAGGTACAGGAGTATAATCTTCAGTTTTTTTAAATTCATAAAAAAAATCATTGAAAGAACTTCTAAAAGCATAGATATGTTGATCAACATCCCCAACTGCAGTGAAATAATCACAAGTCTTGTTTAAAGTCTTAAAAATCCTAAATTGTAAAGGATCAGTATCTTGAAATTCATCTACAAAAATAACTTTATAAGGATGTTCAGAATCCTCTTTTAATTCATCCAAAGTTTTACGTTGCAAATAATCATAATCAACATAATTTTTATAATCTAATAAACATAAGTACTTTGGATAAGCTCTAGCAATTTGTAAAAATATTGCATTATACCAAGATCTTTTGATTCCCTCACACTCTTTCTCATCCTTTGATAGTTCATCAGGGTTAGATCTTTTAAGATCATTAATCTTTTTGTCATAATCCTTAAGGCGTTTTGGAGAAAAATATTTAAGTGAATTTACAAATTTTATATAAGCTGGTGAAATTTCTTTTGACTCTTGAATTTTTTCAATTAATTTTTCACTATCTACATTAAAACTGGTATATTCTCCAAATTTTTTCACAACGATAGGAATTTGATAATCTAAGAGAGTGTATTCTTTTTCAAAACCAAGGACTTTCTTTCTATATTTTTTAATAAATAATGACTTTTTTTCAGAAGCATCATCATCAATCAAAGTTAATGTGGAATATTTATCTTTATTTTTACAAACATTTTTAAGATAATTAAAACAAAATGAATGAATTGTAGAAATTTGCATTTTTGAAACAAAGTCATTTGGAATTTCTTCATCTCTCCGTAGTTTATGTTTTAAACTATCTGCTGCTTTATTTGTAAAGGTAATAACTAAAAAAGATTCAGGGTCAACTTCTTCATTTGGCTCT